>CAMZGG010000044.1 GCA_947306345.1 uncultured Caryophanales bacterium | reverse complement strand
CTCCTGATTTCAGCGGTGAAGTTGAAATCCCAGATGGTAACCTCATGGTGTCCGCGACTTCATCTACTAAGACATCAATGGGGCAGTCTTTTACTTTTATGTTCTCGACTGGTGGTCAAGGTTGGTGTGATGCTACCTCTTCCTACTTATTAGCGCCAGATGATGCTAGTTTTGATGATTATCTTGCAGAATTTAACACCAAAACCGCTGAAGAAAGAGAAGCAATCACAGAAGCTTATGAAAGAGGTGAATATGAACCTGTTCACTTCAACTCTTACGTTTATAGCTTAAACGCTACTGCGAACGTCACTGATATTGTTATTCCTCGTTCTTTAACAAGAAACCATATCTTCAATCTTGATGTCACTCGTTTAGGCATCAATGTTGTCCCAGATTGGACAAATATTACTTCTATTACCATTCCTCAAGAAGTGACTGAAATCTATTCTGAATCCTTCCAAAACATTCCAGATGGTATGGTATTTAACGTTGAACCAGCCGCTAACTTAGAAGGTTGGGCTGCTGACTGGAACCATGGTGCCACAGTTAACTATGGTGCTAACTTCCCAGCCGCCAAAGCTGAACCATTATCTAAAGCTGGTGCTTCTAAATATGGTGATGAAAAACAAAACTTCATCATTGGTTGGTATCCAAAGAGTGGTGAACAAAAACCTCTCGTTCTTGAATATAAAGTTGGATCAGAAACACGTTTCTTTGAATTCGCTCCAACATCTACCAGTTCCTTATTTGAATGTGTTGGCCGTCAAGTTAACGACTATACCAAATCTTTATACTGCGATATCCCATTAGCAGAAGGTGAAGAAATCGATTTCTCTAGCACAGTGTTACATAACATCTACCGTGCTAAAACAGTTAACGAAGTCGCTATTACTGAACCAGAACTTGGTCAAGCTTATAGCATTGCACCAAAACAAGGTTTCTCCAGAGCCTATGATATTGATGATTTCATCAAGTGTTCATTCACTGGCTTATCCACATTCTCTGGTTTCTCCGCTATCGACTTAAACGTTGATATTAGTGAAGCCAATATCTACGAACACTTAAAATCAAATTATTACAATACTCACTTAAACGATATTAAATCAGGCAAACTCAGAATCCGTTATAGATTAACTTCTTTAACTCTCTGCAGTTTCAGAATTACATATCGTGATGGTGCTAACGATATCCAAAAGGACGTTAAGATCGTCACACCTGTCGCCCAATTTAAATTAGAAAGAAGTAAAGGCAATAGAGTTTCATTCTTGTTTAAGAATAGTGACATCGCTCCTAACTTCTCCGCTGATAAGATTAAAGCCGTCTCATTCGTGGGCTTATATGTCACTTTAGACTTATTAGCGCAAAAAGGACCAATCGCCCGTAGTAATGTTATTACTAGATTTGGTTATCACTCCATCATGCCATATACCGAAAAGGCTAACTTATTCGACATGAACGCTTTCTTAATCATCTTAGCAATCGCTTATGTCGCAGTCTTTATTGGTACCACAATTGGACTCTACTTCTATTTGAAGAATAAATATAAAAATGATGAATTCAGAAGAATGAAAGACAAAGCTTATTTCACCAAAGCCGCCTTATTCTTACTTGGTAGCTTAGTGGTCTTATTTGATATCGTCTTCATTATTTTAAGAGCCAGTGCTTTAAATAACGCTATCGTTGTTTATAACCCAGCCGATGCTTATATCATTGTTCTTTCAGTGTTATCGGTTGTCATCATTGGCTATTTCATCAAGTACATGGTCGGTGTTATCAAGACCAATAAAGAAAGAAGAAGAATCATTAAACTCAAATTAAACGAAGACGTCGATGACGACGGAACGAATTAAGGAGATACATTATGGAAATTAGAATTAAAGATTTAACTAAAATTTTCCCTGGTGACGCACGTAAGAACATTCGTGACACAATCGCAGTTAAAGATTTGAACTTTAACGTTGATGATGGCACTCTTGTTGGTTTGTTAGGACCTTCTGGATGTGGTAAATCTACAACTCTTTACATGATTTCAGGTTTACAAACTCCAACTTCTGGTGAAGTTTGGTTTGGCGATCAAGAAGTCACTAATTTATCTCCAGAAAAAAGAGGTATTGGCTTAGTTTTCCAAAACTATGCTCTTTATCCTCATATGACTATCTATAAGAACATCGAATTCCCATTAACAAATCTCCAAGTTGAGATCCCTCTCGTAACATTCTTTGATTTTACCCTCAATTATGAATACGAAATGAAGAAGAGAGATGTCTTAGATGGCATTCTCAAATCAATCGATTCTCTTTGCAAACGTATCGGTTTAAATAAAAAGCAATTCGCAATCGCTTCTTCACTAGAAGAAAATAAGCTTAACATTACTGTTACTCTTAAAAACGTTGCTCCTGCTAACAAGAATTTATTCGTCGATAATTTCCCAAAAATCATCGATGCCAAATTAACCAACGTTGAAGAAGTCCAAACATCCGAAGCTTTATTCGATTCAACCGTGAGAGCAACTGTTAATAAGATCGGTGAAAAAGAGACCATCGATTTAACATTCAAATCGAGATTAGGTAAGAGCTTCGATCTTCCAAAAATGGACGACACAATTAGAGCTATTAAAGAAGCCATCAAACCAATTGGTAACCCAGGTGAAATCGTTATTTCCCGTGGCAAACGTGGCTTTGATTTAGTGGCGCGTGTTAAATCCTTATTACATTCCCGCTTACAAGAATGTTTCAACGCTATCCAAAATAGTGCGGAAATGGAAGATGCACGTTACTTTGTTAGCAACGTCGTTAACCTTGAAAACCAAAAATTCGTCAGAGATTTCTTTAAGAAACACAATTTAAAGATTACTGACATGAAGCTTTACTATGATAAAGAACATACAAAGATCTACTTCAAATTACATAGAACATCCACTGAAACCGCTAAACAAGTCATGGATGAACTCGCTGAGAAGTTAGAACTTACAGATATCGTTTTAGATACAGCACAAGCTATTGCCCACCGTAAATTAACAAAAGAAGAAAGAAGAGATATCGTTTACGATACCGCTAAACTCGTCCAAGTTGATGAATACTTAGAAAGAAAACCAAATCAATTATCTGGTGGTCAGCAACAACGTGTTGCTATTGCTAGAGCGTTAGTTAAACATCCACGTGTCTTACTCTTAGACGAACCATTATCTAACTTAGATGCTCGTTTAAGATTACAAACCCGTGAAGAAATTAGAAGAATTCAACAAGAAACAGGTATTACTTCCGTGTTCGTTACTCACGACCAAGAAGAAGCAATGTCCATTTCCGATAAAATCGTTGTTATGAAACTCGGTGAAATGCAACAAATGGGTGCGCCACAAGAAGTTTATAACAGCCCTGCTAACTTATTCGTTGCCCAATTCTTAGGCACCCCACCAATCAATGTCTTCAAAGGCGCTGTTAAAGGCGAAAAGATTTATGTTGGTGAAGACTGTGTCGGTGAAGCCAAAGGCATTAAAGACCAAGAAGTCTCTGTCGCTATTAGACCAGAAGGTTTTGTCCTTGCTAACGAAAAAGACAAAGACGTCTTACATGCTGAATGCGAAATGATCCAAGTTATGGGTCGTGATATTTCCGTTGTGGCTAAAAACGAATTATGCACAAAGCCAACATTCAAAGCCATTATTTCTGCAGATGACAAAGTCAGCCCAGGAAAAGTTGCTTTAAAAGTCAAACCTCATAAGATCTTCATCTTTGATGCTGAAACAGATGAAAGGATTTACATTAAATAACGAAAGGAGCGTCTATGGGTATAGAATTTCTAAATTTCTTATCTAGAAAAAAGAAGACTCATCGTACAGAAGGCCTACCCACAGCCGAACCTGAAAAAGTTCCTGAATATGAGGAAGGCTTACAAGAGAATGAGAATAAAGTCATTCGCTTGGTTTCTAATAAGAGAGTCAAAAAACCTTACAAGGTGACCGGTATTGAAGATGTCGCTAGTAAGAACAACTGGAAAGCTTGGTTATACCTTGGTCCAGTAGTGGTCTTAATCTCCATCTTCTTACTCTATCCTTTAATTAACACCATCTTTATTTCCTTTGCGAAAGATTACCAATACGCGACTGGTCGTTTCTCTGGTTTCACATTAGAGAACTTTGGTGTCATCTTTGGCTGGGTGAAAACCGGACAAGGTGGTCTGGAGACTTACTTTACAACGTATGCGATACCTAACACGTTGATTATTACCTTCGTCACCGTGCCTGTATCCATCTTGTTAGCATTAATTATTTCTGTAGCCCTTAATTCTATTAAATGGTTACAAAAATTCTTACAAACAGTCTTCTTCCTACCATATGTTACTAACGCTGTGGCTATCGGTTTAGTCTTCTCCGTTATCTTTGATAAGTCCGGTGTTATTAACTTTATCTTTAACTCCAGTACCGTCTGGGTTTATGGTGCGAACCGTTGGGTCGCTATGATTCCATTATGCTTATATATCGTTTGGAACAGTATTCCATTTAAGATTTTAATCTTATTATCTGGTTTACAAGGCATTGATAAACAATACTATCAAGCCGCCCAAATCGATAGCTGTCCGAAAGCTAAGACATTATGGAAGATTACCGTTCCATTATTATCCCCACAAATCCTTTACTTGATGATTACATCATTTATCGGTTCATTTAAGGAATATACATCCGTTGTCGCTATCTTCAATGGTCCTGGCACAATGGGTAAGAACTCCAATATTCCTGATATGGAAACAATCGTTTATTACGTTTATGACAACGTTGAAAAAGGTAATACATCACGTGCCGCGGCAGCAGGTGTGTTCCTCTTTATCATTATTCTCATCTTCACTTTCGTCCAATTTGGCGTCAGTAAGAAGAGAGTCCATTATTAGGAGGTGACAGTATGGCAGAACAAGTCGTTCAAAATGAAGAACAAATGACATACATTGACTTTAAGAAAGTTCGTGTCAATCCTAATATCACTTTATCCATCGTGGAAAGTGGTAAGACCGTTGAATCTATTAAACGTCGTGAAAAAGTGATGCACATTATCACAACTGTGCTTACTTACATCTTCATCTTTGCTTTAGCTTTAACCGTGATGTTCCCATTCTATTGGATGATTATCACATCCTTAAAGCAAAACGATGAAATTATGGCTACTCAACAAACATTCTTCCCTAACATTGTTATGTGGAGTAACTATTCTTATGTTTTCGAAACATTTAACTTCACTGGTTATATGTTTAATACCGTTATCGTGGCGATCTTCTCCACAGCGGGTACGTTATTAACAACTATCTTCGCTGCCTTTGCGTTTGCCAGACTTGAATTCAAAGGCCGTGAACCATTATTCATGATCTTCTTGATGACGATGATGATTCCAGGCGAAATGATGGTTATTTCTAACTACTTAACTGTTAACGCCTTTGGCTGGATTAAAGATCAAACCAGAATGGATGCTTACTTAGCGATGATTGTTCCATTTGTTGTTTCTGTCTTCCATATTTACTTATTAAGACAAAACTTCAAACAAATCCCTAAGGAACTCTATTTAGCCGCGAAGGTTGATGGTAAGAGTGACTGGGACTTCTTATGGAAAGTCATGGTCCAACTTGCTGCGCCTACATTGATTTCCATTACCATCTTAAAATTCATGGGTACATGGAATTCCTATGTGTGGCCAAACTTAGTTACCAAGAACGAAGAATTCCGCTTAATCTCTAACGGATTACGTGGTAGTGCCTTCCAAGATATTGATACAGGTATGGTGGAATACGGTTATCAAATGGCCGCTTCCTTCTGTGTCACTGTCCCATTGTTCTTGTTATTCGTCTTCTTCCGTAAATACATTATGAAAGGTGTCGGAAGAGCCGGTATTAAAGGCTAAAACAGGATTAACATTGTCGATGACAATTTAATAATAATTTAAGGAGATATTTTTATGAAAAAGAAAACCCTTGTTCCAGTAATGGTGCTTACCTCCATCCTCTCATTAGCAGGATGTAACAATGGTGGAAATTCTAGCAATGAAAAGAAAGGCCATTTCGACCATACAGTAACCATTAAATTTACACAAGCTTATGCCCAAGGCTATCAAACAAAATTACAAGCATTTGTTGATTCATTTAAGGAAATTGAACCAAACGTTGAAATCAAACTTGAAGATGGTTGGATCAGTGGTAACTACGATACAATCCATTCTCAAACAATCTCTGATATTCAAACAGGCGAATATGGTGACTTAGTCATTGCCTATCCAGACCACGTCGTTGACTACATCGACTTCGGTAAAGCCGTCAAATTAGATGACTATATGAATAACGAAGAATATGGCTGGACCGCCGCGGAAAAAGAAGACCTCGTTCAAGCTTATGTTAAAGAAGGTCAAGAATTCCCACTTCCTGGCACATACTGTTTACCATTCTCCAAATCCACAGAAGCGATGTTCTATAATGAAACACGTTTGTTCGATAGTGAACTCGTGCAATTCTTAGCCACAAAGGGTATCACAATGAATAAAGCCTACATCGAATCATTAACATGGGAAGAATTATTCGGTAAATTATGCCCAGCCTTCAAGGAATATGATGCTGCTCACCCAGAATCACCATTAACCGTTGCTAAAGAAGGTAGCATGAACTCCTACGTTGGTTACGATAGTGACGCTAACTTATTCATTACTCTCTCTCAACAATATGGCTATGGCTATACAAGTGTTGACGAATATGGTGAAGCTCACCTTGATTACAACAATGATAATATGAAAGGTTTAATGAAGACCTTCGCTAATGCTTCTAAAGAAGGCTACTTAAGAAGCCCAGGCGTTATCGGTAAGAGCTACTCCTCCAACTACTTCAAAGAAAATAACGTCTTATTCTCCATCGGTAGTACCGCTGGTGTTAAGAACCAAGTCGCTGACACATTTGATGTCGGTGTCACCCGTATCCCACAAGCTAAAGATAAAGCTGCTAAGATCATTTCCCAAGGTCCATCAGTTTGTATCTTAGACCACAATGATAAAGACAGACAATTAGCCGCTTGGTTATTCTACAAACACATGACAAATACCAAGAACACAGCCTCCTGGGCTATCGAAGTTGGTTATTTACCAGTCCGTGCTTCTGCTTACACAAGTGAAGCTTATATCGACTACTGTAATACAGAAGGTAAAGATGCTCGTAGTACAGAATTATTAACCGCTCTTAATGCTGTCTATAGTTCTTCAACTGTTGATAAAGTCTTTACAACTCCTCCATTCAAAGGTTCTTCCACTGCTCGTAGTGAAGTTAACTCTTTAATGGTCAACATCTTAAAAGATGCCGCTGATGGTACAACCATTGACGATACATACTTAAAGACAAAATTTGATTTAGCAATCAATAATACACTCAAAGAAATGTAATAATTCTTTCTCGAAAGGAGAGAAACTATGAAAAAGATTTCATTATTAATGTTTCCATTAGTTCTTGCATCCTTGGCCGGATGTAATAATGGTGGAAATAATGGCGGTAAAGTTGTCGTCAACTTCTGGCACACCTTTGGTCAAAAACCAGAAGCTGCTTTAAAGAACAAAATCGCTGAATTTACCAAAATCATTAAAGAAAAAGAAGGCGTTGATGTTGAAGTCGTCCTCTCTTATCAAGGCGGCTACAAAGATATGCCAAGTAAAGTCACAACCGGTATTGCCACAGGTGAAAGCCCAACAATCGCGATTGCCTACGCTGACCACGTTGCCGACTATCTCGCTCTTGAAGGTAATGAACCAGGTAAATACGTCGTCAATTTTGACAAGTTCTTAAAAGACAGCTCTTTGACATTCGGTACAGAACCAGCTTTAGGCGATAACAATCCTGAAAGTGATATGGTGAAGAGCTACTTAGATGAAGGTCGTTCTTTGCAAAGAGAAGGTACATATTTAATTCCTCTCATGAAATCAACTGAAATCATGACCTATAACTTAGACGCTGCGAAAGTGGCGATGAGTTATGCTTATCCAGATGTTCCAGTTGATCGTGTCGCGGAATATATGAAGACCATCACTTGGGAACAACTCATCAACATCGCGAGAGCCGCTGTTGAACATAAAGACCAAATTTCTAACAAATTAGAATACCCAATCTACTACGATAGTGATTCTAACTTGTTCATTACTGAACTTTATCAAAACAAGATTGGTTATTCTTCCATCGGTAGTGATGGTAAAGGCCGTGTTGATTTTGAAGAAAGTGAAAACCTCACCAAGGCTAAATCCATCGTCAGCGCTTTAAAACAAGCCCATGATGACGGTTTGTTGACCACACAAGGCGTCGAAGGCACATACGCTAGTAATTCCTTTAAAGAAGTTAAAACACTCTTCTCTATCGGTTCTACTGGTGGTACAGGTTATACCATCCCAGATGCTGGTCAATTTGAAACAGCGTTCGCCAAAGTTCCAACAATGGGCGAACAAGTAGCCTACATTTCCCAAGGTCCATCCGTTTGTATGCTTAACAATCCATCTTTAGAAAAGGCGGATAATGATAACGCGATCAAATATGGTTGGAAATTAATCAAATACTTAACCAGCAAACAAGTTAACGTTTCCTTATGCGTTAACGGTTC
>CAMZGG010000043.1 GCA_947306345.1 uncultured Caryophanales bacterium | reverse complement strand
TTGGTGTGGACGCCAAAGGTAAACAAATCCAAATCTTCAAAGATGGAACTTGGGCTATCTAAAGTCGTTCAATTCTAATTAGTTCATTGAAATAGATTGTCTTTCTTAACGGGAGGACAATCTTTTTATTTATTGGATCGATTTTGCTCAAAATAGAAGACACGGCATACAGTTTATCGTTTCTCCAATACTCGATTAATAGCTCTTCTCCGTGATAATTAACCAATATTTCATTAATGTTTTCTGCTTCATCAGAAGAGATACGTGGACGTTCCGCTTTCTCTTGTTTTTGATGTAGCTTCTTTAAATAATCTTCCTGCTCATTTAGCGATTTATAAGGAGCCCATTTTTTCATTCCGCGTTCACTCATTTACGATGTCCCCCAATAAATTCATTTCTTTCTCTAATAGTGCTTTCTTCTAATAAGGAAGAGGCTCTTAAAACAGAGTTCTTACCAAATTTACTTTGTAAAGCATCCATAGTCTTCTGCAAACTATGTCTTTTTAATTGTTCTTTTTCATCTTCAAACATATTAAGTTGTTGATGAGTCGCATCCATCAACATTCCGAAGTTCAAACCTATCACACGTATAGGCATATCCTTAATGTAAATATGATAGATTTCTAATATTGCCTTTAAGAGTACTTGGCTATCGTCAGTGGGCGCTAATAGGGTTGAACGACGCGCAAAACCACCGGCATTCTTTGAATAACCAACATATATAGCGACAACTCCTGTCATCTTATTAGCGTTTCTCATTCTAGAAGAAAGTGTGTCAACCATTTCTCTAACAATAGTGATAGTCTCATCTTTGTTATAGTCTCTAAATAACACTTGGCTTAAAGATAAACTTCTTTCTTTTGGTTCATATTTTTCATGAATATCCGCATCATCGATGCCATTCGCGTGTCTCCAGAGTTGCTCACCCATCACACCAAACTTATTTCGTAAGTAATCAATATTGGATAAGGCAATGTCTTTTACGGTAAATAAACCCATCTTGTTTAGCTTAGCTTCTGTTCTAGAACCAATGCTCCAAACTTTACTAAGTGGGGTGATTGGCCAGAGCTTTTCTTTAACGTCTTCTTTAGATAAGCGCGCAATGCCGTTTCTTTCCTTTTTCGCGTACACATCCAAGGCAATTTTGGCTAAAAAGAAGTTATCGCCAATACCCGCGGTGGCCTGCAATCCGGTTTCTTCTTTAATCTGATTGATAATTGCAGTGACCATTTGAAGCGGTGTCTTATTGTAATAGGAAAGATATGTTGTTAAATCAACGAATGCTTCATCTATTGAATAAACATGCACATCTTCTTCCGCGACAAAGTGATATAAGACATTAATAACTTCCGCACTTTTTTCAAGATATCTTTCCATTCTTGGGACAGCGTAAATATAGTTATATTTCTTTGGTAATTCTTTGATCCTACATCTAGAAGGAATACCTTGTTTTTTAAGATATGGAGACACACTTAAAACAATCGTATTTGTGCCTCTATCTTTATCAGCGACTACGAGGGGATCTTTCCAAGGATCTAGACCTCTATCAAGGCACTCAACGTATGAATAAAAAGCTTTTAAGTCAATGACGGCGATTACTCTTCTTTTCATAGGGGTGAATGTATTATACACAAGAAAAAATTGTCTTATTAGTCTTGACTTTCGTGCTTAAAAATACTCGTTTTTCTTTGACAGAAAAAATATTTTTGATATAGTAATCTCTCACTTAATTAAATGTGGTTTAATAAAAGTGGGGGATTAAAAACTATGGAAATTGCCGCTATTATCATTTCTAGTCTTGCTTTAATTGCAATTGTAATTGCGATTATTTTAATCATCAAAAACTCTAATAAGAAGGGTGAAGCGCCACAGGTCGATTTAAAAGAAATTGGGATGCTTCAACAACAATTAAATTCTTTAACAGAACAGTTAAAAACTAATATCAAACTATCTGTCAGTGAAGAAATTAACAAAGTTTTAGAACAAACCACAAAGAGTAACGAACTCAATAACGAGAAGTTAGAACGTTTCCAAAACGGTATTACTGAATCACTCAATAAGAGATTCGACGCTCTTAATAAACAAATTAACGATAAATTAATCGAAATAAATAAGAAAGTGGATGAAAAGCTCGCTGAAGGCTTTAAAACCACCGGTGAAACAATGGCCCAAGTTAGAGAAAGACTCCAAGCTATTGATGCCGCTCAAAAGAACATCGAAGAATTGTCTAAAGATGTCGTCTCTTTAAGAGGTGTCTTAGAAGGTAATCAAACAAGAGGCCAATATGGTGAGTATCAATTATCCATGGTCCTTCATAACGTTTTTGGAGATACCACTGGTTGTTATCAAGAACAATACACCATGAAGAAAGTCAAAGATGGTGATGATGTTCGCGCTGATGCCGTGGTCTTCATGCCAGAGCCAAATAAGATGATTTGCATCGACTCCAAATTCCCGTTCCAAGATTATCAACGTATTTTTGAGACTGATGTCCAAGAAGAAAAAGATAGATTAACTAAAGAATTTGGTAACGCTGTTAAGAAACATATCACTGTTATCAAAGATAAATACATCGTTGAAGGTAAAACTGCTCCAGAAGCTTTAATGTTTATTCCTAATGATGGTGTTTTCGCTTTCATCCATCAAAATTTAGATGATGTTATCGAATACGCTAGAAGCAAGAAAGTTATCTTAACTTCCCCATCAACGTTGCCAGCAATTCTCGTCACCATTAACATGGTCAGAATTGAAGTGGAAAGAAGTAAAAACGCAGAAGAAATCAACCGTCACTTACAACGTCTCGCGAAAGACTTCGAGATGTTTGGTCGTGAATGGGAAAGTTTCTCCAATGCTTTAGATAGAACAACCAAAACAAGAGAATCCTTAGATCATCGTGTTGGTAAAATTACCAACAAGTTCCAAGCTATCAGCACTAGTAATGATCTAGAGGAAGATATCAAACAAATCGAAGGAGACAACCGTGACTAACTATAACGATCATAACCTCATCACATTTTCTAATAGCCTTTTAAAACATTTCGGTGTTAAAACTTTTCACCAAACCGAACCAGAAGTAGATAAGGTTTTACAAGGGCACAAGAAAGTCGTAGTCATGCTCTTTGATGGCATGGGTCAAAACATCGTTAGAATGCATCTAAAAGATAAGGATTTTATTAGAAAAAATTATCTTTGCACAATTAACTCCACATTCCCTCCAACCACAACCGCAGCGACATTAGGTTTCTTAACTGGTAAATATCCAATTGAAACAGGTTGGATGTCTTGGACACAGTATTTTGAAGAATATAAAAGAAACATTATTTTATTTAGAAATATTGACTACAACACTGGAGAAAAACTTGAACCAGCAAACATTGCGGAAACATTACTTCCAACAAAGACAATTTTGGAATTAATTAAGGAAAATAACAAAGACGTCACCGTGTTTGATGTCAAAAGATACCCTGTTGATCAAAATGGTCCAAAGAACTTTAGAGACTTTGAAAGAATAGTGAATAAGTCCATTAAAGGTGTCGATCAATGCCTTGGTTATTTCTACTTTGATTCTCCAGACTATGAAATGCATGGTACAGGCATTGATTCATTTAAAGTGCACCACATTGTTAAAAGAATTAATAGAATTGTTAAACGTTTAGCGAAAAACAATCCAGATACTTTATTTATGTCCTTCGCGGATCATGGTCATATCAACGTTAAGTTCTTAGATATGTGTGAACATGAAGACCTATATTCTTTATTAGATAAACCAATGTCTTTTGAAAAAAGAACACCAACATTCTTTGTTAAAGAAGGCGCCAACAAACAATTTGAAGAATTGTTCAACAAATATTATGGTGAACACTTCTTATTAATGAGCAAGAAAGAAGTCTTAGAATCCAAAATCTTTGGTGAAGGTGACATTAATCCAAAAGCAGTGGCCTTTATTGGTGACTATGTCGCCACTAGTATTGATAAGTATTGTTTATATGCCTCTAAAGAGATGAAGGACTTCATGGAGTTTAAAGGACATCATGCTGGAAATACCAAAGAAGAAATGAAAATTGATATCTCCGCATACAATGTTTGATTGATTTTTTAGCGAATTATATTTATTATAAGAAACGCTATGGGTCCGTAGCTCACCTGGGAGAGCGCATCGTTCGCAACGATGAGGTAGCGAGTTCGATCCTCGTCGGATCCACCAAACTTATGTAATAAAAGACCTCGATTGAGGTCTTTTTTAGTTCATCTATTTTAGTTTTTCTACTTTCTTCAAATCATAGATATGTTCTGTTGCAAAATGAAGTTTGGTTAAATATGCCTTTTTATTAAGTGGGTATATAAAATATACATCCTTATTATCAGCGAGTTCTAAGAATGCCCCTCTATCTTCATAGTTATATTCAATATGGAGAGCGTAGCTTTGTAAGCTTGAACGATGGAATGTGAAATCATTATCTGTGCCTTTAACATTAAAGCCTTCGTTAATATCATGAGTTAAGTGGTGGTGACCTTCTAAAGGCACAAAACCAATACCAGCCCCCATTAATTTTTCCACTCTGACATCATCTTCAAAGTGATAGGTGCCATTAATGACTTCTTCTTTAACGCACTGTTTCTCCCATTTATACCATTTGCTAATATATTCAAATTTAGTTTCTCCATTAATACATTCTAAATGACCATCTTCTAAGTAATCATAAGTGATGCCACAGTGATTACACTTTAAGTGGTGGCCTTCAGACGACATTTCAAATTCAGTGCCACAGTGTGGGCACTTATAAAGAATTCTTTCTAAACCAACCGCACGGTTTTCATATTTGATTTTGATGTTTTTAGCTTCCATCCAGTCTTCTTCAGAACAATAGAATTTACTTTCAATCTTCTCCTGAATCTCTTGGGCACTTAAGTTTTCTAAATCATTTTTATCAATAATGGTTTCAACTTCGTTGACAATTGGTCTAATTTTTCTTACTTTACGGTCACTCCACTGTGGACAATATAAATAGTTACCATGTTCTCTATTTAAAACCACTGGAACGTTAGCCATTTTAGCGAATCTACCTAAACTCTTATCGATTCTTTCTGTTTCTCCCATAAAGGAGTATCTAGCTTCTGGATAGATAACTAAAATCTTCTTTTTCTTAAGAACTTCTAAGTATTTAACTGCACCTTTAGGGTCATTAGTGAACTTTCTTTTAGCGAGAACACCTATTCTTCTAAAGATAAAAAAACGTGGAATGAATTCTTCAACCGTACTAATCCAATAGACTTTGTGTGGGAATGTTAAACATAAGGCCATATAAAAGTCCAACATAGAAGCGTGCGTACTGATTAAGATGTATGGAGGTTTTGGTAATTTATTATTCTTAACGATTTTCGCGCGATTTTTGATTTTATTAATTAAACCAATAATCCAAATAACGATATAAAAGATTGTCCAAGTCCTTTGATAAGGGAGATCTGGAGTGATCTCTGGGTATTTTTTCTCTTTTGCCATGTAATAATTATAACCAAAGTAGAATACTTGTCCCTAAAAATGAGTGAAAACCGCAAGCAATGGGGTTAGAACGCTATTTTTTTTCGTGTGTGAAGCGCTCGCAAATACGTGCTAAAAAACAATGATTAATAGTAAAAATATATAAAAAGGTTTGATATGTTACCTAACTTGCTATTATTTCCGGTTTCAAAAAAAGTATAGCAAAAGGAAAAAATGGTCGTATAATGGAGCCATAAAACTATCGGTCGTAATGCTACATCTAATATCGCTTATATAATGTAGTTTTAATGACCCCTTAGGTATATTTTGAAAGGAAACATTTTAATGAAAAAAAGAAAACTTTCTATGCTAATTGCCGCATTAGGTCTTTCCGGCTTATTACTTGCCGGTTGTAATTTCCAAGGCCCAAATGCTGGAATTAACTCTCAAGCCGGCACTTATGAAAAGCAACAATTATTCCAATTATATGCTGCTGCCGGTGGCACAATGTCCTATGACGAATGGTTAGAATCTGTTAAAGGCGCCGACGGTGCGTCACTCTTAGCGGACAGAAGAAATCCAACCGATGCCGATGGCAAGAATGGTGATGTCTTCGTTAACATCGAAACATGGGATATATTCCTCAAAGTCGGTGGCTCATGGGGCCCAGCCGGTAACATCAAAGGCGCTCAAGGTGAAAAGGGCGAAAAAGGTGATAAAGGTGATAAGGGCGACAAGGGTGACCAAGGTATCCAAGGTATCCAAGGCGAAAAAGGCGAAAAGGGTGACCAAGGTATCCAAGGCGAACAAGGTATCCAAGGTGAACAAGGCGCTCAAGGTGAACAAGGTATCCAAGGCGAAAAGGGTGAAAAAGGTGACCAAGGTGTTGGTATCGCTAATATCGCAAGAACAGATAATGATGGCGTCATGGACACCTACACAATCACTTTAACAGATGGTACAGAATACACATTCAAGGTTCCAAATGCTCCAGTCTCAATTTCTATTAAAAACAAAAGAGTTGAATATGATGATAATGATGTTGCATATGCCTTACCATATTACGTTGGCGCTAGCACTCCATTAAATATTACAGTTACTGCGGCATTCGCAGACGGTAGTGAGTTAGAAGTTGGTGGATATGCCGTTGAAGGTTTCAGCACTGCTGCAGAAGGTGTTAACACCGCCACAATTAAGCTTGGTGCATTATCAGAAACATTGGATTATGCAGTTATCAACATTTCTGATGAAATCGCTTACTACTTAGCTCAAGAAGGTCTCACAGATGTGGTTCCTGGCATGAGTCAAGGCGTCTCTGACTATAGCTATTCTCCAGCTAACAATGCACTTTATATTATCCAAGAAGATGGCATTGAATACGAAGATGCTCGTCTCCAATATAGAGCAGACTTATTAGCAGCCGGCTACACAAGCATGGGTGTTGATAGTTATGGTGATGAAAACTTCAAATCTCCTAATGGCGAGTTAAAACTAAACGTTTGGAAATCCTATGGAATGGTTAGAGTTGATATTTACAACATTAAACCAGATCCAACACCAGCAGGTGCAACAGCTACTTCTGTCTTATTTGATATCTATTCTCAATTAGGTACACAATATACAACTGAAGAAGCGTTCGTCGAAGCTAAAGTCAGCCAACCACAAGAAGGCGTTTACTATTTCTACATTGGTCTCAATTACGGTAGTTTATCCGATGTTCCAGGTTGGACAGAGACAATGACAAATCGCTATATGCCAAAATACCTCGTTGCTGATGGCGAAGCATATGCAGTCGACCTCAACGGCGATCAATCAGCAGATGGTATGGTTCAAGAATTCTTAACATCTGATGGCACAATTAAAGTCCAAATGCTCATCAACGTTTCAAACGGCATTGTTTGGGCAGACTTCTATGCACAACTTGTTGCATAATTGAACACAATAATTAAATAAAGTTTAGGTCACGTCTAGCACGTGGCCTTTTCTTTTGTTTTATATCGATACATAAAAATTCAATTATTGACAACTTTGTCCCAGAAAATATGCCAACTTTGCGGTCTTTTATATCCTAATTATTTATTAAATATATTAAGTAATATTGTTAACTTTTTGCGTTGATAATATTTTTATGTATTTTTATGAATTTTCTTGAATTGAAAATAATTTATTTGTATTATATTTGTGCTAGGAGGTAGTAAATGGCAATACAATGGTTTAGCTCAGACGATAAAATTGGCGCTGCTTCTTTCTACAGCACGAATATCACACTAAATACCATCGCTTCAGTACCATTTGAATACGCATATCTCATTCAAGTGGGCATAGACGATAAAAAGAATGTGGTTATTCAGCCAGTTAGTAAAGAAAAAGTCCAAAGCGGAGAGCTAGATGAGTATGCGATTTACCAAATCTCCATTAAAAAAACATATGCGAGGATCTCTTCGGTAAGTTTAATGAAAAAGATATCCAAAGCATTAAACATCGTATTGGATGAAAAGGCCATCAAATACGATACCACGTGGGATGGAATAAGTAACATCCTCACAATCCATACAAGTAAATAAGGAGGAAACGGAAATGTGGGTATTAATTTTAGTAGGTGTATTGCTAGTATTACTTATCGTAATCTTCATTCTCTGCTCTTACACCAAAGCAGGACCAGATGAAGCAATCATGATCTCTGGTTTAGGCAAAAGAAAAATTTTAAGAGGAAAGGCTGGTTGGAAAATTCCTTTCTTACAAAGAAAAGACAGATTATCACTCAAGGTCTTCCAAGTTGACATCAAAACACGTGAATCAATTCCAACAAATGAATTCATTAACATCAATGTTGATGGTGTCGCTAACTTAAAGATCTCCAGTGATCCAGAATTACTTGAAAGAGCGTTCGAAGCCACCCTCGGCATGAACCAAGATGACTTAATTGAACAAGTCAAACAAGTTCTTGAAGGTAATATGCGTGAAATCATTGGTACAGTTGGCATTCGTCAATTAGTCCAAGATAGAAAAGGCGTCGCAGAAGCCGTTAAAGAAAACGTTATTCCAGACATGAGCAAATTAGGTTTGGAATTAGTGAACTTCAACATTCAAAACTTCTCAGATGGTAACCACGTCATTGAAAACTTAGGTATTGATAACATCTCCCAAATCAGCAAAGAAGCGGCAATTGCTAAAGCAAATGCTGATAGAGATGTCTCCATCGCCAGAGCTAAAGCGGCTCAAGAAGCCAATGAAGCTGAAGTCAATTCCAAAACCGTTATCGTCCAAAAGAATACAGAATACTCTTTAAAAGAAGCGGAATTAAAGATCAAAACAGATACCGCAAGAGCGAATGCGGATGCCGCTTATAAGATTCAAGAACAAAAGAGACAAGAAGAAATCAACACCGCGACAGTTAACGCTGAAATTTCCAAGAGAGAAAGAGAAGTCGAACTTGGTAATAAAGAAGTTGAATTAACTGAAAAGAAATTAAC
>CAMZGG010000042.1 GCA_947306345.1 uncultured Caryophanales bacterium | reverse complement strand
TTTAACGCCATTGGGTCAACGTGACCTAAAAGGTCAAGTTTAAGAATTGTATCGTGAATAGAATGGAAATCGAAGTGTGTTGTTTTCCAGTTACTATCGATATCGTCAGCAGGATATTGGACTGGTGTGAAGTCATAGACTTCATGGTCAGTAGGAACAACGACGATACCACCTGGGTGTTGGCCAGTTGTTCTCTTTACATCAATACAGCCAGATGCTAAATAAGCAATCTTTACTTTTGGATATGTTTCAAGGTCTAAGCCTTTTCTTTCAATATAGCCACGCGCAAAACCGAACGCAGTCTTATCCGCGACTGTTTCAATAGTGCCCGCTCTAAAGACGTTATTTTCACCTAATAACACTTTAGTGTAGTCATGAGCCTTAGCTTGATAGTCACCAGGGAAGTTAAGGTCAATATCAGGAGTCTTTTCAGCATTGAAACCTAAGAATGTTTCAAATGGAATATTTTGACCATCATGCACCATAGGTGCACCACATTCAGGACAGTTTCTATCTGGCAAGTCATAACCCGAACGATATTGAGGCATAGCTTCACTTGTCCATTCGAAGTGTTTGCACTTTGGACAACGGTAATGTGGAGGTAATGGATTAACTTCTGTGATGTTGGACATGGTCGCAACAAAAGAAGAACCGACAGAACCACGGCTTCCGACGATATAACCATCTTCATTCGCTTTCTTAATTAATAAGTGAGCGATGTAATAAATAACGGAGTAACCATTGGAAATAATACCGTTTAATTCTTTCTCTAAACGAGTTTCGATATATTCAGGAAGTGGATCACCATATAGTTCATGAGCTTTTTCATAGCACATGTTCTTTAAATTAGTTTCACAGTTTTCAATGGTTGGGGTATATAGGTGATCGTTAGGAACTGGCATAATTGGTTCGATCATGTCAGCGATTAAGTTTGTATTAGTAACGGTGACTTCGTAGGCTTTTTCTTCGCCTAAGAATTCCATACACTTAAGCATTTCATCAGTGGAACGATAATGTTGATCTGGATTTTCAAATTCAGGCATCTTACTACGTTTGTATGGATTAAGTGGGTGATTAACACCACCAATACCTTTAGCAGAGATGTAAACATCTCTAAAGACTTTATGCCTTCTATCAACATAGTGAACATCACCAGTCGCACAAACTGGTTTGCCAATCTCGTCAGCACATCTAACGATATCTTTGATATGAGTCACTAATTCATCTTTAGTCATATCACCCATATCAATGAGGAATGAGTAGTTTTCTAATGGTTGAATTTCAATGTAGTCATAAAACGCCATGGTTTCTTTTAGAACATCATCACCATAATATTGAGCGTTTCTAAAGACTTCACCATTAAAGCAAGCAGAACCTATTAATAAGTTCTCTCTTAACTTTTCAATTTCGTGACGAGGAATCTTTGGAACTTCTGCAAGATAATCAATATGTGAGTATGAAACGAGTTTATATAAAGCTTTTAGGCCTTCTTTATTCTTTGCTAAAGCAATAACGTGAGTTGGTCTAATGTGTTTTAATAACGCTTTTGGTGTTTCTAGTTTTTCTAATTCAGCATGTGTTAAATGATGGTTCTTCTTGGTTAAAAGAACAAGCATTGGCTGCCAAACATCATTTAAGACCTTAGCATCGTAGTCCGCACGGTGGGCTTCGTCTTCTTTATATTCGACTTCCATGTTACGACATAAGCTACCTAAGGTATGGCTTCTAGATTCAGGGAATAAATAACGAGATAAAGGAAGGGTATCGATTACCGCATTATTCATAATTGGCATACCTTCTCTCATTAATGCATGTTGCAAGAATGAAAAGTCGAAGGAGGCGTTATGTGTAACGAGAATTGCATCCCCAATCCAGTCAAGAATCTTTGGTAACGCTTCACGGATTGTAGGTTTACCTTCTAACATCTTATCTGTGATATTAGTGATTTCAACGATACGCTTTGGAAGTGGTCGTTCAGGGTTGATTAAAATATCCATGGATTCAGTGACGATACCATGTTCAACTTTAACCGCACCAAATTCGATAATACGGTCATAGTAGCAGTTTAAGCCAGTTGTTTCTAAGTCGAGAACAACGAACTTAGCACGATTTAATTCGACAGGTGATGGGTTTTTAACGTATTTAAGCGCATCATCCACCATGTAGAATTCGACACCATAAAGCATCTTAATGCCAGTCTTTTTGCCAGCTTCTTGCGCATCTGGATAGCCTTGCACAACCGCGTGATCGGTAATTGCCATAGCGGTATGACCTAAGGCTTTAGCGTATTTAGCATATTCCATCATATGGCTGATGCCATCCATTGTGGACATATTAGAATGTAGGTGAAGTTCGACACGTTTCTTTTCGGAGGTGTCTGGTTCAATTTCATCTGGTGGCAATAAGTCAATATAATGGGCTTTGACCGCCATAGTTTTGTTATATTCATCAAAGTAAGCGGCACCACGCACACGGACATTAGTGCCCCACTTCTTCATTTCTTCAATTGTTTCATCGCTAAGGGATGCGTTTTGATACATATTAGCGTAAATCGCACCATCTTCATCATCAAATAAACCGATATTTAGTTTCTTTCTATCACCGTATTCATTGATTTCAACAGAGAAGACTTTCGCAGAGAAGTCAACGTGGTCACTTGTTCTAACAATGTCATCAATCTTATCGACTGGTTCATAGTTACCACGTTTATTTAATCTCGCTCTTTCTCTGTCTCTGGCCATTTCTCTAGCGTTTTGACGAGCGCGCTTTAATAATTCATCTTCAGTTTCTTCGTTTAATTGGGCTTTTTCTTCCGCAATTAATTGTTCAACTTCACTACGGTCATTAATTTGTCTAGCAGCACTTTCTTCTTCAAGAGCTTCTTCGGCTTCTTTATTAGCCTTTTGGACAATCTTACGCATTTCACTCTTAGAGATATTGACTTCTTCCTCTTGAGGAGCGACTTCTTCAATAATGGAGAATTCGTAATTTAAAAAGTCCAAGAAATCTCTGAAGTCTTTGATACAGCTTTGGTATTGTTCTTTTTCCGCTTCGTTAGCGTATGTGACTTTTAATAACGATTCGTTTTGTGGTTCTAAAAGAAGATTATGAGGGATGTGATAAAGGGTTTGATACCATTCGTCAAACAAACCTAATAAATCGTTCAAATCAGGTCTTACTATGTAAGAGAAACGAAGCATATATGGATAAGTCAAAGTGTTTAAGCCATCTTGGAATTCTCTAAGTAAGTGATATTTCCATGGTGTCTTTTTAACGATCACCATATCAATTTGTTCACGTTTGAAACGGTTACGACCCACCATTTCAAAGTCCAAGTCAAAAGCGTCGACGTTGTCGATGTGGATATGGTTTAAGAAAGATATCATCTTATCTGTCATAAATGCACCACCATAAAGAAATAGCGAGCTATATCTTTAACCACTAAGGCTCCCATAAGTAATAATAACAAGCCAAGGCCGATTAAGGAGACAATATTTTTAACTTTTTCTGGAATCTTCTTTCTAGTACCCGCTTCTATGAAGGTGACAAGTAATTGCCAACCATCTAAGCCAGGGAACGGAAGAAGATTAAAGACCGCTAAGTTAACGGAAATAAACGCCCAGACATATAAGAATTTGGCAAAGCCAAAGTTTTGTAAAACACCAGTTGTTTCAAAAGCGACCGCAATAATACCACCTGTATCTTTCCAAGCATTTGGTTTAGTGAATAAATCACCAATGGCCCTGACTAATAAGACAGAAGATTCGCCAAAGTCTTGGAAGCTTTTGACGAAAGCTTGACCAGGATTTAATTGGATGGTTCTTAAATATAAAGAGCAACCATAGGAAGAAATAGCACCATCTTTTTGTTGGATGTTAAATGAGGCAACATCACCATCAACGAGTTTGTTATCTTCGCCTGGCACTCTTGTTGTAATATGAATATTAGCGTTAGTAAATGTTGGAGTCACATATTTACTGAAATCAGGAACTAATTTACCTTCCATTGGTATCTTTTCAATGGATTGAATCTTATATTGACCTTGATATGGATCTTGAACTTTAAGTGTTTCAGAACCATTTTTCCAAGTGCCACTAGCGTAATCAATTGTTTCTGGTGTCTCGTTTCTTAACAAGAACCTAACTGTTCCACCGTTTTCATATGTTACTAAGTAAACACCACCTAAATCATTGGCGTTTTTGGTTTCATAGATATAGGTGAAGTTAGCAAAATCAGTGTTTTTGTAACTGAGATTAGCGTAGTTAAAACATGTCGCATATTTAACGGAATCGTTACCATCAAATGTGGTATCAATGTCTGCAAGGAAGTATGTTCTTTGAACACCAGCAACATCATCATAGTATTGCCAGTTTTCTAATTTAATGTAGTCTTGGCTTCTCAAGCCAGCAGCGTATGCTGCGGAAGTCTCGCTAATGGATATTTGGTTAATGTAGTCATATGTTTGTTGTGGAATGCAGTTAGAAATGAAGAAGAAAGTAATCGCTAAAACAGCATTCATAGTGACACCTGCGACCATAATGATTGCACGCTTCCACCACTTGATGTTGTTGAGTGAACGTTCAGGTGGTACTTCTACCCCTTCTGGTAATTCCACGCCTTCTCCATACATTGAGACATAGCCACCAAAAGGAATGGCTCTAATAGAGAACTGGGTTTCTCCACCTTTTCTTTTGCGTTTGAAAAGAAGAGGACCCATACCAATGGAATATTCCAAACAATAAACTTTAAAGGCCTTAGCCATGGCTAAATGGCCTAGTTCATGGACGATAATTAAAACGGATAGGAAAACGAGGAACAGCAAGATATAAAGAATTGTCATTAATATGTCCATTCTTAGTTCCTCCTTCCTTCGATAAGTTTTCTAACTTTCGCTCTCGTAGATAAATCTATCTCCTTAAGAGTGTCATAATTAGGCTTTTTAATGATTTTGTGTTCGCTGACACATTGATTGATGATTTCTTCAATGCCTAAGAAAGGAATCTTATGGTCTAAAAAGGCATAGACTGCCTCTTCATTAGCGGCGTTAAATACCGCGCCTAAAGATCCTTTTTCTAAGATGACTTTCTTAGCTAATCTTACGATTGGATAACGGTCTTCGTTAAAGTCCGCGAAAGTCGTATTTTTAATCTTAGTTAAATCATCACTGACGACAGTTTGATAATTGATTAAGCCTTGATATAAGGCATACTTAATTGGCTTACGCATGTCAGGTTTTCCTACCTCCATGCGATACGTGCCATTATTATAGCGCACAAGCGAATGTACGTAAGAGTTTAAATTCAAAATTGTAGAGATTTTATCTATTGGCAAGCCGAATAGATAATGCGCTTCAATGATTTCAAAGGCTTTATTGACCATGGTAGCGCTATCAATGGTAATCTTTTTGCCCATTTTCCAGTTAGGGTGGTTAAGGGCTTGTTCTGGTGTGACGTCCTTTAATTGATCTCTACTTAGATTTCTAAAAGCGCCACCAGAAGCGGTAATGATTACTTTATCGATATCTTCATCTTGGACTGCTAAGCATTTTGCGATAGCGACGTGTTCACTATCGATTGGAACGAGTTTGCCTTTTCCTTGTTTTAGTAAGCCATTGATGATTTCACCACCAACGACTAAAGATTCCTTATTGGATAAGGCCACTATTTTGTTATTTTCTAACGCTTCAATTGTAGGTCTTAGACCAACAAATCCCACTAAAGCATTAACAACCATTTGAGCATTGCTCACTCTAATTAACTCAAGTAAGCCTTCATCACCAGAAAAGAATGTGATATTTGGATAAGCTTTCTTGAAGTAGCTAAGTTTGCTTTTATCTTGGATACAGATGGCTTTAACGTTTGGGAAATGATTTAGAATGCCTCTAATCTTTCTTGTTTGATGACCAACAGAAAAAGCGAAGAGGTCAAAATCATTTGGGTTTTTGAGCATCACATCAATTGTTTGACTGCCGATTGAACCAGATGCCCCTAAGAGGCATACGGTCATCATGGAAGAATAAAGCCTCCCGGTACGTCACAGAAGATGTTTGTATAAATAGCAACAGTAATGGCGGCGAATAAAATTGAATCTAAACGATCAAGGATGCCACCATGACCTGGGATTAATCTAGAGAAATCTTTGATTTCATAGTGTCTCTTAATAGATGAGAAGACTAAGTCACCAATAACGGATACTAATGGAACTAATGTAGAAAGAACAATGATGTGGTACCAGTGAGTGATATCTAATAAACCTTTTAAGATTGGGTGACCAACAGCACTCATAATGAAGGCAAATCCTGAACAGAATAAGCTAGTTAAGATGACACCACCGAAGAAACCTTCCCAAGTTTTCTTAGGAGAGAGTCTTGGATTCATTTTGTGTTTACCAAAGAACACACCCACAAAGTATGCAAACGCATCATTTAAGCATGCACCTAAAGCCACGTAGAAAATGAATAGGAATGATTCAGCGTTATCATAGCCATTAATATATGGTGGAGCTTGTAACCCTTGTTTTATCAAGTCATCGTGATATAAATGGACTGGAAAATAACGAAGGAATAGTAAACTCTCTAAGCCTAACGCAATAATGATGACTGTGGTAATAATAAAGCAGGCATCGATGATGGTAAAGTTCTTATCAGCGATAATGGTTATCGAAGAGAGAATAATGCCAACGAAAATAATCGTCGCGCTTAAAGAGATACGATTATAGCTATCATAAAGTCCGTGCCAAGAATTACTGCCATCAAACATCTTTGGAATGTCTTGGAAGAAATTCCAGAATAATACAAGGAACGCTAATACAAAGGCAGTTAAATAAAGAACCTTTGAATACTTTGTTTTAGCGCATCTGATAATTTCGATAATGGCGAAAACTAAGACTAAACAAATGAAGCCAAAGAATGGCCAATCGCCAAAGACGACGAAAGGTAAAACAATCGCTATTGCAGTAAGACCAGCGATGATTCTGGTGCGCATTGATGTTGCGGCTTCATTACTCAATTCATTTGGCTGAAAAATAGGTTTGCGATCACTCATAGTTTTAACACTTGAAATTAGTATACATTAAAAAAGCGGTATTTGTAATAAATAACCGCTCTTTTATGAATATTTGTTGTTAGATGCTTATAAAGACATCAATTCTTTTTCTTTTTCGGCCACAACAGCATCGACTGCTTTGATGGAATCTGCGACAACTTTTTCTAAGTCTTCAAGCATCTTCTTTTGATAGTCTTCTGTATAGGCTTCATCGTCTTTTGCTAATTCAACATAGTCACGACGAATGTTACGGATAGCAACCTTAATGTCTTCACCATATTTCTTAGCTTGTTTAACAACTTCTCTTCTTCTTTCTTCAGTTAGTGGAGGAATTGTTAATCTGATTTGTGTACCTTCGTTAATTGGGTTAATTCCTAAATCGCTCTTATTGATTGCAGCGATAATGGATTTAGCGTCATTCTTATCGTAAGGTTTAATGAGTAATTGTCTTGGTTCTGGAACAGAAACGGAGCTCATTTGGTTGATTGGTGTCATTGTACCATAATAATCAACTTCAATGCCGTTAAGCATATTTGGTGTAGCTTTACCTGTTCTTAAAGAGGTTAACTGTTGCTTGAGAGATTCGATGGATTTATTCATCTTCTCTTGCATATCTAATACGAGTTCATCCATGGGTGATTATTCTCCTTTTTTGCAGACAGTTCCGATGCGTTCACCACGTGCCGCAGTGACAAAATTATCGGCGGTCATTCTGAACACACAAACGTGAATGTCTTTATCTTTAATTAATTCTACAGCAGAAAGGTCCATGATTTGAAGATTAAGTTTTAACATTTCATTCCAAGTGATGACTGGGAAAAACTTTGCAGATGCATCTTTTCTTGGATCTTTATCATAAACGCCTTCAACACCATTCTTGCCCATTAAGATGGCATCACAGTTAAGTTCCACCGCTCTCATTGCGGCAGCGGTATCTGTGGAGCAATATGGTTTACCAGTACCACCAGCAAGGAAGACGACCTTGCCTTCATTCATGGCTTTATCAGCGACATCAATGCTATAAGGAACATTGACTTCTGGGACTGGACCAATGGCGCTTGTTACTAAGCTAGGAACACCTAAGACTTTAAGTCTAGCACCTAATGCAACAGCGTTAATGACTGTGCCCATCATGCCCATGTAGTCAGCTTCATATTGATCCATGCCGGCATCTTTAGCGATCTTACCACGCCAGATGTTACCAGCACCGATGACAATACAAACTTGTACACCAGTTGCATGGATTTTTTTGACCATTTGGGCCATGTTATCTAATGCTTCAGCAGAAAGAATAGCATCACTATTTTCCTTTAAAGCTTCGCCTGATAATTTAAGTAAAACTCTTTTATATGCCATGGTTTTGCCTCCTAAAAAAAGAAACACCAAAAGGTGCTTCTTTAATTTTTTAATTACTTCATTTGGCTCATGACTTCGCTAGCGAAATCATCTTTACGTTTTTCAATGCCTTCACCAACTTGGTAACGGACGTATTTGAGAACGTTTGTCTTCTTTTCTTGAAGGACTTGGCCAACTTTCTTACCAGATTCTGTATCGAGTAAGTATGGTTGTTCAAGAAGAACCATTTCGGCGAAGTATTTGTTAACTTTACCACCGATGATTTTCTTGAGCATTTCTTCTGGCTTGCCAGCGAGTTTTGGATCTTGCTTAGCAGCTTCGAGTTGGATCTTTGTTTCGTGTTCGATAGCATCACTACCGATAGCGTTGGTGTCTAAGTAGGCTGGGTTGTTAGCAGCGATGTGCATAGCAATACCTTTACCTAATTCGGCATCTTCTTTATCTAAGACGACGGCAACAGCGATTTTACCACCCATGTGGATGTATGTGTAGACGAATTGGCCGGCTTCTTGGTTGATGAGAGTGAATCTACGGAGATCGAATTTTTCACCCATCTTAACTGTGGCATCTGTGAATAAGTCAGTTGTTAATTCCTTAGCGGCTTCAACATCTTTTGGTTCGTTTTCTAAGATTTGACCAGCAACGTTTTCAACGAGTTCTTTGAAGGCATCGCCTTTGGCGACGAAGTCTGTTTCACAGTTGACTTCTAAGATAACGGTGCAACCACATTTTTCGCATGTCTTGGTGAGGGCTAAACCTTCAGCGGCAATACGATCA
>CAMZGG010000041.1 GCA_947306345.1 uncultured Caryophanales bacterium | reverse complement strand
GTATGTTAGACAGTCATCAATACCGGAAATGTTCTTAATTAAGGTGGCTTCTTCTACTTCAAATATGGTTGGAGTGCCCGCGATTGCGGCTTCTTCATAGTTTTTTATGCCTGTTTCCTTGTCTGGTTTGATAGGAACTGAGGATTTGTTAACATTCAAAAAATAGGTTTTTAGTGGACACGTGATAGCAAAATCTACCACTTCTTCCTGCATTTCGTGACAATAAGCACAGGTCTCAGAATAAAAGAAAATAATGTAGTTTTTCTCTTCTTGATTGAGGATTTCAGGCCAGATAATTGAGTTTTCAATGACTATTTCAAATTCATCAAAAGCTTTCACTTTTTCACTTGTGTTTTTATCTGGTGTGCAGGATGCAAGCAAACCAATACTTAATAAAGAAACAATGAATCTCGATAATTTCATAACACTAGTATAAGTGTTTTTGTGATTTCTTAAACAAAAAATAGTAAAATAACTATATGGCGCTTTTTTCTAAAAAGACAACGTTAGTTCATAACATTACATATATGGCTATCATGACTGCGATAAATCTCATTTTTATCGTGCTTGATACCTTTGTGCCATTTTTAATGTTCTTACTTATCTTATTACTACCATTCGTTAGTGCGGTTGTTTCATATTTCTGCCAAAAGCGATATTACATTATCTACGCAGTAGCAAGTGCTGGTTTATGTTTAATATTCAATATTCCTGATACGATTTTCTACATTGTTCCAGCCTTATGTTCTGGCTTTGTTATTGGCTTACTTTTAGATAAGAAGATTCATCCATTTTGGATGATATTAAGTTCCACTTTAATTGAAGTGGCTTTAACATATGCTTTCATTCCATTAATCAATCTCATGACCAATACTGATATGGTTAGTACTTTCTTAACCATCTTTGGTCTACAAAACTTCGCTTATAAAGAAGAGTTAATGCATTTATTCATTCTCTTTATTGCCTTAACACAGTGCTCTATTACCCACTTTGTCTTATTAACTGAAATTAAGAAACTTGGTGTAGAAACTGATACCCGTGTAGCCTCATTTATTCCTTATATCATTGGCTTATTTGCTTGTTTAGCCATTGGAGTTATATTCGCTTTCACCTATAAGCCTCTCTCATTAGCGTTCGTTGCTTTATCATTCTATTTTGCTGTTTTCCTATTAATTGATATCGTTCTTGCTAAGCACATTTGGTCCTATGTTATATTAGGCGTTACGATGCTCGCTGCCTTTATCGTTTTTGTGATATTTTTCACCAAAATTGAAAAGCCAATGGGCTTCATGTTATTCGGTTTATTTCCATTAGCAATTTGTCTGACAAGTTTTGTCAAAATTTTCTTGTGTAATCATCGCGATAATAATTAAAATATTATTACCATGGTTGATTTATTAAAGGCATTCGGTCGCGGAATTCTTTACATCCTTTGCTTCCCATTCTTCTTGGTAGCATTGGCAATTTTCGCTGTGATTGGCTTATTAGCGTTCCTTTTCCAATTAATCAAATCGATTATCTTTTTCTTCACCGGTCAAAAGTTCTTCCCAGAACTACCTGAAGATAAGGAATTAAGACTGATGAGAGAAGCTGAACAAGCAAGACTCAATCCTCAACCACAACCAGCAAACAATCAACCTCAACAAGGTAATGGCCTTATGTTTGAGGAAACATATGATGAAGATGATTTCTTAGAAGAACCAACTCCTGCAGTGGCACCACTTCCAAAGCAAACCACGATTGAAGAAGTGGTCTTCGAAGAAGAACCTGAAGAAGAAGTTCCGCCTACACCAGCGCCTGCTCCTAAAGTGGAAGCGCCTGCCGCACAACCACAGGTACAAGAAGTTAAGATGCCTGAACCAGAACCTGTGAAGGAAGAAAAACAGGAAGAACCATTAGATGACTTCTTAGATCCATTTGAAGCCAAAGAAGAACCAGTGGAAGAAGAGCTTGAGGTCTATAGACCAAAAGGCACCACTGATGACATGTATTCTATTGATGACGATGATGACACCGATTCTGGTGTGAATATAAACTTTGATGACTGAGGTAAACGATGAATCCAATCCTATTAATTAAATTAACGGAAAATGATAAAAGAGTAATTATCGCTCTTCTCTTTGCGATTATTCTTCTTTTCGTCATCATCGGTTTACTTGGTTCATTGATTGTGAGAACAATGAAATGGCAAGGTAAGAAATGCGACACCTTAGTGAGTGATGTTGTCACAAACCATATTGTTAAGACACCTCACCAATTAAGAAAGTACGCAGCGAAAAAGAATATCCGTCATTTCATTAAGCAAGCCTGGATTCCAATTATCATTATCCTTGTGGGTGTTGCCACTATTTGTATTAGAAACGCTGTTGTTAATGATTGGTCTTATGACATTCTTAATTTCAATAACGGTACTGAAAACCAAGGTGGTACAGGCATTGGCACATTACTCTTTATGTGGGACTTCAATGATCCTGATGCATATACAACAGTCTGGGGTATAAAAGTATTAGCCGCTTGGCCAAAACTTATTAACCAACCACACTTCTCCGTTGATGCTATTTGGTGTTATGTCTATATCGCCTGTATGGTCGTAGGCGGTACATGGTATGTGATTGCTGCTCAGGCCTACTTGGCAAGAACCATTAGAGCTGTTAAACTAAGTAAGATGGTTTTTGAAAAAAGTTTAGATAACTTCGACCAAAATACACCTCCACAGCAGCCAAATAATCCTGCTCAACCAATGTAATTTATGGAACAACAAAATAAACAATATAATGCCTTTCAACTCGCTAGAGGCATTTTCATTACAATCTTTGCTGCTATCTCATTTGCGATGCTCATTATTTATACCTTCCCACAAGTATCACACTTTGGAATGTTAGATGTTGAGCCATCAATGATTTGGGATATATTAATCACACTTTCAATTGATGCCTCATTAATCTTACAATCAATCTTTGCTCTATTAGCGGCCACTCGTCCAGAAGCAGAAAGAAAACAAGCATTTAGTTACACTATTGTCGTTACAATTATCTGCTTTGTTCTTTCGAGCATATTAATCGCACAAAGCGCAGTGATGTTTCACTACGATCAAGAGAGTCAGAGCAAATTTCCAACCTTTGTGGCTGCAATATTCTCTTTAATCCCTGTAGCGATATTGCAACTCATCGGCTTTGTACTATCGATATTCAATATTAGAAGTCTTCTCAAAAAGAAAACCCTCAAGGAATAACTGAGGGTTCTTTTTTAAGCATTTATCATTTTTATAATGATCATTACAATTTCATAAGCTGCATAGCCAAACAAAAGTAAGTCCAGGATGATAATAACCCAGAGGAATCTTGTTTTTACACGTGCCTTACGGGCAGATTTTTCGCTATCGACAACTTCTTCAATCATAGTGACCTCCTAGTATTTAATGCTATTGCTTGTTCTTGGATATGGTTGGACATCACGGATGTTTTGCATACCGGTGATGTACATGAGTAAACGGTCAAAGCCGATACCGAAACCAGAGTGTTTACAGCCACCGTATCTACGGGTGTCTAAGTACCAATCTAATTCCTTATCGTTACCGAGTTTTTGCATCTTCTTTAGTAAGATGTCATATCTTTCTTCTCTTTGAGAACCACCGACGAGTTCACCAACGGCTGGGACTAATAAGTCACAAGCGGCAACGGTCTTACCATCATCGTTTTCTCTCATATAGAAGGCTTTAATTTCTTTTGGATAGTCTGTTAAGAATAATGGACCTTTAACGATTTCTTCAGTGAGATATCTTTCGTGTTCACTTTGTAAGTCCATACCCCATTCGATATTGTTGTTTTCGAATTTATGACCTTCTTTGACTGCTTTCTTTAAGAGTTCAACACCTTCGGTGTATGTCATTCTCTTGAAGTCACTGTTGGCAACATGAGTTAATCTTTCGATTAAGGTCTTATCAATCATGTTGTTGAAGAATTCCATTTCTTGTGGGCAAGCAGACATGATGTAGTTAATGCAGAACTTAACGCAGTCTTCAATAACATCCATGTTACCTTCTAAATCAGTGAAGGCCATTTCTGGTTCCACCATCCAGAATTCAGAAGCGTGTCTAACGGTGTTAGAGTGTTCCGCTCTAAAGGCTGGACCAAATGTATAAACATCTCTAAAGGCTAAAGCAAATGGTTCAACGTGTAATTGACCAGTAACAGTTAAGTTAACTTTACGGCCATAGAAACTGTTTGGATCTTTTGTGTCATGTGTGACGACGTCAAAGACGTTACCTGCGCCTTCACCATCGTTTGTAGTAATTAATGGTGTGTGCACATAGATAAAGCCATTGTTTTGGAAGAATTCATGAATTGCGAAAGAAAGAACACTTCTCACACGATAGACCGCTTGGAATGTATTCGCACGTGGTCTAATGTGAGCGATTTCTCTTAAGAATTCAAAGCTGTGTCTCTTCTTTTGAAGAGGATAGTCATCATCGACATCACCTTCTAAAGAACAAGATTCAACAGCGATTTCAAATGGTTGTTTGTTTTCTGGTGTTAACACTAACTTACCAGTAACTGTAATTGCGGAACCTGTTTTTAATGAAGATAAGACATCATGGTTTTGACATTTATCTGTATAAACAAGTTGGACGCTTTTGAAATATGTACCATCGTTAAATTCAACGAAACCAATTGAACCATTATCACGATTGGTCCTAACCCAACCTTCAAGTTCTAATGTTTCAAGGGAATTAATCTCTTCTTGGTCACCGTTTGTGACGATGTCATAGAGTTCGAAATTAGTAATTTTCATAGGTTCCATATAAATGCTCCTTGTTAATATCATAGTTACTTAAAGTAACTTTGTCATGTTAATTTTGGAATTCGTTCCATTTTTCGATAGACCAGTTAGGATCAACACCTAAATCTAATCCAGCAAAGACTTTCATATCGTATAAATGCTCAGCGACTTTAGCAATCATCGCGGCATTATCGGTACAGCACCACATTGGTGGAATGATGATATGAGCGTTAAGTTTTTCACACTCTTTCACCATTTCACTTCTTAAATATGAGTTCGCGGAAACGCCACCCGCTAAAACGACTTGTTTAACGTTATATTCCTTAATGGCTTTGACCGCTCTATTGATAACCATGCCAACAGCGACATCTTGGAAGCTACGGCACATATCTGCGACTCTTATTTCTTCTCCTTTTTGTTGGAGATTATGGACTAAGTTAATCACGTTAGTTTTTAAGCCAGAGAATGACATATCGTAGGTATGTTCACCACTTAGTGGTGTTGGTAAGTGATATGTATGTTCACCTTCTTTGGCTAATTTATCAATTGGGATACCACCTGGATAAGGAAGTCCAAGGACTCTTGCCACCTTATCGTAGCATTCACCAATCGCGTCATCTCTTGTTTCACCAATGATTTCAAAATTCATATGGTCTTTCATGATGACGAGTTCAGAGTTACCACCACTGACAACTACCGCTAATAATGGGAACTTAAGTTCTTCATTAAATTCATTAGCGTAGATATGTCCTGCTAAGTGGTGAACTGGGATTAATGGTTTCTTATAAAGCATCGCTAATGTCTTTGCACATTGCATACCTACGTGTAATGCACCAATAAGGCCTGGACCTCTAGTGACTGCGAAGGCATCGATGTCTTCTAATTTAACATCAGCTTTTTCTAAAGCTTCTTTTAAGACTAATGAGATATTCTCACAGTGGAGTCTTGATGCGATTTCAGGCATCACACCACCATATTTTTGATGGACTTCAATTTGTGTATTGATGACATTAGAAAGGAGTTTACCGTCTCTAGTAATCGCTACACTTGTTTCGTCACAACTTGATTCAATTGCTAATATTAATGCCATGTTATTTCACCTGTAAAATCATGTAATACGCATCATCACCGTTATCGTAATAATGTGGTTTTGTTGTTTCGATTTCAAATCCATGCTTCTTATAGAAGGCAATAGCGGATTCGTTATTTGTTCTCACTTCTAAAGTTAGTGTTCTAATCTTCTTTGCGTAACAATCGTTATAGATTTCATCCATCATCGCCGAACCGAGTTGTTTTCTTTGAAGATATGGATGAACAGCGATTTGGCAGATTGTCGCACTGTCGAATGTTTCCCAATAGTCACAGAAGCCGACTACTCTATAGCCATCCTCGTTATCAATTGAGAGTTCAATAACCCAGAAATGAGCGACTGGGTTTTCTTTTAACTCGTAGAGGATATTCTCCTCTTTCCAAGCGCCATGAGGAAAGCACAATTGCTCGATTTGCATAATTGTTTTTAAATCTTCCAATTTAGCTTCTCTAATGTTCACAAATAGGTTTTGCATATTAGTCCTTCATGTACACTGGCTTTAATGAAAGTGGGTTAATAGATTCTAATGAATCTTTAAGATCTAACATCTCTTTCATGGTGTTAGATTCAATACCTTCAATATTAAGGTATTTGGTATCACCACAGACACTGTAGTCTGGATGATCAGCTATATATTTCATGACTTCATCGTTTTTCATAATGCAGTCATTCAATAACACTTCTTGGTCTTTATAGACACCAACGTAAGAACGATTACTTCTAGCGTTAATGAGGCAAATAGAAGGAACGGCACCATTCTTTTGCACTCTTAAGGAACTGACAGCATATAAATCAGCGTTTAACGCCACAGCGATTGTTTTGGCAATTGTAATGGCAATTCTTACGCCTGTATATGAGCCTGGGCCTTTAGCGACAATCACATCGGTGATATCTTCTTTTTTGATGTTGTGTTTTTCTAAAAGTTTGTTAAGCTCCACAATCATATATTCTGATTGTCTTTGCCAAGCTTCGTAAGAAATGTAGTCTAAAAGAACATTGTCTTTAGCGACACCGACTGAAAGGTTTGTATTTGATGAATCTAGTAAAATTGTGACCATTATTTTAAACCCTCCATAAAGTCTTTATCATCACTCTTAATCGTGATGTTTCTAACGTTATCTTGCGCATGTCTAATATTCACTTCGATAGCGGTTTCTGGAATTAAGTCTTTAATGAATTCAGGCCATTCAATCACAGTAATACCTGTTTCGTAGCCGATGTATTCATCTAAACCAATATCAGTGTTTACGTCTGCGAGACGATAAGCATCGATATGGATTAATGGACGATCACCATCAAAGTAGACTTTCATAATATTGAATGTTGGAGATTGGACAACACTTTTGATATTTAACGCTCTAGCAATACCTCTCACTAAAGTTGTTTTACCCGCACCTAAATCACCGGTTAAACAAAATGTTGAACCAGGTTTTGCGAGGGCAACAAATTTCTGCCCAAGATTCATTGTTTCTTCGGCACTATAAGTGATTAATTGATGTTCCATTTTATTCCTTCTTTGTACTTTCTAGATACTGATTGAAGTAACGGTTAATTAATTCGTCATTGAATGGGAAATCACGATTTCTCATTCTTTCGACGATGATTTTTGTTTGGTTCTTTAGAACAGCGTCAAGTTCGTCACTATATTGATAGGTGTTTTTATGATGGAGATATTCTTTCTCATCTAACACTCTAATTTCATTATCGTGGAATAACTTGGCGTCTAAATCGTAATCAATATATTTGATTGCGTCTTTATCGATGATGCTTGGAGAAGCGATGTTGCAGTAATAGCAAACACCATCTTTCTTAAGCATGCAGATGACATTCCACCATTCTTTCTTTGAAAAAATGGTAACCGCTGGTTCTTTGGTAAACCAGCAACGGCCATTGGCCTCGATGACTTTAGCTTTCTTCGTGGCAATAACTAAATAGTCTTCGGTGTTTTCCAAGACTAAACCACGATCCCAAACGCGATGTAAGGCACCGTTATGCTTATAGCAACGGATACTATACCAACGTCCTACGGAAGACATTTTTATTCTCCTGCTAATAATTTGATGATGGCATCGACATCCTCAAAGGATTGTTCGAAAGCAGCGTGATCAAATGGTTTATCAAATGGAATCGCCATAATGGCGTCATCATAGCTTAAGTAAGCAGCGCTGTGGCCACCCCAAATAACAACGTTAACGTTGAATAAGCGACCTTCAATTTTGACTTTGCGGAGTTCGCTTAAGAACGTGCCTTTAAGTGTTTTACGGATATCCGCACCGGCTGGGCCATAAACGACTAAGCCATCTTTTTCTTCTAAGACTGATAAATCATCGACATCGTTTGGTAAGTCGTATGGTTGTTTTTCATTTTTATTAACGATAACGAAACGACCTTCGAAATCTAAGTCATTTGGAAGAGTAATGTATTTACCAACAAATAAAGGTGGAACTTGTTGTTTTCTGGTGGATGGTCTTAACAAAGCCACTTCACCATAGGTAAAGTGATGACCTTTGTATTCACCTCTAATGATGTTTCTTGAATTGATGCCTGTAGCTTCTTTATAAACACCATCACTGGCGAAGTCCGCTAAAGCAAACTTTTCAGATTCATCAAAGGTGATCTTTTCGTATTGTTTGTCACCAAACATTCTGTCTCTTAATTTGTTAGCGACAAAGGAGATGTAATCTTTTGTCTTATTTGGGAATTTCTTTCTTGTTAAAAGATAATAAACAACCATGCCAATGATTAAAGCACCAGCACAGCCGAAGCCAATGTATCTAAGGACTGGATTATTATTCATAATCAAGAAGAAAATACCAATAATCGCAGCTAAAACCACAACCATGATGATATTGCTAATCTTTCTTGTCTTTGAATATGAACCGTAGAGTTCTTTTCTAGCGTCTTCGATAGCCACGTAATATGGCTTTTCTTCATTTGCACCTTCATCTTCGAACTTTGGTTCTTCGATTTTTGGTTCTTCTTGTTGTTCATCAATGTTCTTGATATCTTCGTTTTCCATGGTGTACCTCCAAAACTGATATAACTATAACACAAGAACATTAAAAATGTTAATTGTTTATATATGTATAGAGACAAAAATCCATTTGCATTAATTAAACAAAAGTTTATGATTTTTGGTGGGAGCTGAACGAAATTCGGCTGAGAGGGTCCTTCTTGGGACCGACCGTACCTGATCTAGGTAATTCTAGCGGAGGGAACTTTTTTATTTAAATGATTCCCCCTCTTTGCTAGACAATGAGGGTTTTTATTTAGGAGGAGTGTTTATGAAAAACACCACAAATGCGGTACGTACCAT
>CAMZGG010000040.1 GCA_947306345.1 uncultured Caryophanales bacterium | reverse complement strand
TTGACCAAACTTCATCGCAAATGTACGAGCGGCAAAGAACATACCTTCTCTATTTTGACCAGTAGTGACGGCTTCAGCTTCCGCAACGTCAGCAACGATAGATTGTGGAATGATACCTAATAAGGCCATTGGGAATGCAGCGATTACGGTAATTAAAATACCGAATAACCAGCTTAACCCATTAGCAGGATCATCAACGCTACCTGTTGGACAAATGCCAGTAATGCTACTAACTGCGGTAATTGCGTAGCAAATAGCTAAACCTAAGAAACCAGCAATAACAAGTTTCTTTTTACCAAACTTCTTAACTAACGCGGTAACGAATGGGTAGAAGCAAGCACTTAAGACTGTCATCGCACCCATAAAGACCATGGTTAATGATTCATTAAAGCCCATAGAGACTGTGACGAAGAATGGTAAACCAGTTTGGAACATGGTTAAGCCAACCCAGTACATAATGTCAGAAAGTGAGAATGTTCTAAAATCTCTGTTCTTGAAAGTGGAGATTAAGGATCTCATAACGTTTTCTTCACTTGGTTTTGTTTCAACAAATTCTTTTTCATTCAATAAGAATGTTGGAATTAACATTGAGACACATGAAATAACCGCTAAGACGATAAAGCATATACGGTAACTCCATGCAAATGAAACACCAGCTCCTTGTAATACACCAGCAAAAACGAATGGTGTATAAGCAAGTAATGTACCGGCGAAGAATGTTAATGAGATAGCAGTGGAAATGAACATTCTATCTTCTTGAGTTTTACCAAACTCAGAGATAAGAGCGTTGTATGGTGTGCAGTACATAGTCATGAATAAATAGAACAAAATAATCATGACTGAAACCCATAAGATATTGAGCCAACCTAAGTTACCATCATATCTACCAAAATCAACGCAGAATAATAAACATGTGACGATTGATAGTGGGATAGCCGCAAACTTCATAAATGGAATACGTCTACCTTTTGGATTCTTACTTCTATCAGATAATGAAGCAATAAGTGGATCGGTCACAGCGTCAAAAATACGGCTAGTCGCAGTAATGATGCCTAAGACTGTGATAAAGCCACCTAATAAGCCTGGAACTAAGTATGGAATAGCACCAGATTTTAAGCTTTCGCTATTTGGTAAGAAATAATAAACTAACCAAGCACTAATGATACCAGAAAGCATCGACCAACCTAATTGACCGATGGCAAAAATAATCATTTGCTTTTTTGATAATCTTTTCATAATTTGTCTCCCTTTTTAAATTATGTCCCCGATTAATTAATTGTTGTTGAGTGTTGATAGAACGATATCAATCATGCATTCAACTTGAGCCTGTTTCTCAATGACTTTATCTTGATTGAGCACAGCCGCTCTAATGGAAAGTTTCTTACAAAGCTCTAGTAAGGCATGAGTGGTGGCGAAGTAGAACATCGATATGTCTCTTTGCTCCTTAACGGACCCATCTTTAATACCTTCCTCATAGGCTTTCATATAAACCTTCTCATATTGACCAACGACCGATTCATATGGGTCGATGACATCACTGTTTGTAGGATCCTCGCTACTAATGAATGAATCAAACTCATTAATAAACTTATAGAATTCTGGATGATGGATGAAGATTTGTAGATAACTGAGATAGAAAATCTTTAATTTTTCAAATCCAGTTCTACCTTCACTTAGCTTGAAGTACAACGTATTGACTTCTTTTTGTAATTTCATCGCGGCATAAACAACGATGGCTTGTTTCTTACCAAAATAACGGTAAATGGTGGCTTCACCCACCTGAGCGGACACCGCGATATCCTTGATAGTTACATCTTGAATAGAACGACAGATAAACAAATCTGTTGCGATGTCGACTAAAAAATTCATTTTTACATCTTTTAAACTCATAACACTATGATAGACTATCTCTCAAAACGATAATCTTTCTATCAACAATATATCTTTAATATAAAAATAAAGCAAATAAAAAATGCAAAATAATCAAAAAATGTGTGTTTTTATTTATAAATATGTAATGTATAATGTTTTTGCTCAAACAAATAAATAGGAGACGTAATTATGAAATTGCAAAAGAAAATTTTATTTTTAGGTGCTTTAGTCGCCACCTCTTTAGTGGCCTGTAATAATGGACAACCAACTCCAGAACCAGACAATACGCATGTTGATGTCTTCGTTCTTTCTGGTCAATCCAATATGGAAGGTAGTACTTACTATGTTCATCCAAACGGCACTGAATTATTAAAGAACTATTTTGAAGAAGAAGGCATGGACTACGCACCAGTGGAAGAAGGCATTTCAACTGTTAAAACAAGTTACTATGGCTTCTATTATCCAAATGGTTGGGCTCAAGCGCATACCGCTAGCCCTGATACATCATCTCCAGAAGCAAGAATGACTCCTAACTTCCAACCAACCAAAGTTGGTATGGGTGTTGGTGATACAGTCCAAGGCAAAAAGGATATCTTCTTTGGCCCTGAATTAGGCTTAGCCAATACTATCGCTGAATCCGCGAGTGAAGAAAACCCAGTGCACCTAATTAAATGTGCTTTCTCTGGTAGTGGTTTTACAAAAGCCGATGGTGCTAACTGGACCAAACGTGATGAAGATCCAACTAAGTCTTTATTCTATTTATTAAAGACATACACATACAACTGCCTACACGCGATTGAAGAAACAGGTAAAGTCCCAGTCTTAAAAGGCTTCTTATGGCACCAAGGCGAAAGTGATGGTGGTGACGCTAAGTACGAAGACTACACCAGAACACTTGTCGGTGACTTCCGTGAAGAATTCAAATCCTATGCTGTCGATGAAGATCCAGATAAAATCGCATTTATTGACTGCACCATCTATGATGGTAAAGGCACAAGTAAGATGAGTTATGGTACCGCTGCTAATAATGCTAAATTAAAAATCGGTAACGAATCCGAAGATGACTTAAACTTCTGCATTAACGCTAACCACGAAGAAGGTGGCTTAGGCTTAGAAATCGGTGATGATTCTAAAGGTGGTTACAATACATATCACTACAACACACCAGATGCCTATAAGCTTGGTAAAGCGTATGGCGAAATCATCTTAAATAACAATTTATTAAGAGATAAATAATAAGTCATACACACAGTGGAGATGCGCTATAATATTAACTGCGCTTGTAGCTCAGTTGAATTAGAGTGCAACCCTCCGAAGGTTGAGGTCATGCGTTTAAATCGCATCAAGCGCACCAAAAACTATAAAAAATGTCCTGATTAACGTCAGGACTTTTTTTAAAAAGATAAGATAAAATCAAACAATAATTAAATACGCTTAAACGTAGTTTATTCACTGTCTAAAATTAGTTAAAAATATATCTTTACTATAGTAAAAGAATAATATATGATATTGCTTTCTTTTGGACCGAAAAGAAAAGAGAAAGGAGAGACTAATAAATGAAAGCAAAAAAGAGCAAGTACTTCACAGCCGCGAAAAGTAATTCTGATACCTTAGTGGTCTATTTCTCCGCTAAAGGATTACAAGCTAATGGTGTTCTTACTAAAGGAAATACAGCCAACCTTGCAGAAATCATTGCCGATGAATTACACGCTGATTTGTTCGAACTTGTTTCCAACGACAATCATTATCCAGATGACTATCGTCCACTTATCGAAATATCTAAAAAAGATATCGAAGATAACGCGCGTCCTATGTATTTAGAAGATGTACCAGACTTTAACAAATACAGTAAAGTCTACATTGGCGGACCAGCTTGGTTCTTCTATTGGCCGATGATTAACTACACATTCTTAGAAAAACACGATTTAACAAATAAAACTCTCGTTCCGTTCGCCACACACGCTGGCTCCGGTTTAAAAGGAATTGATGACCATCTATCACAAATGTTCCCAAAAAACAAAATCTTAAAAGGTATCTCAATCAATGGTTTTGATACCCAAACAGATAAAGAACACGTTAAAAAAGTGGTCAAGAATTGGCTTAACGAAATACAAGGTTAACGCGTACAGGAAGATAGCGCTCCCATACACACGTAGGAAGCGCTTTTTTCATGCAAAAAATTTTTTACGAAAAGGTCTTGACACATATATACCTCGTGATATGATGTATACCGTGAAAAGAGGTATGCTATGGATGCTCAATTAAAAAGAGGTGTACTAGATGTCTGTGTCTTAGCGGCTATTAAGAATGAAGATTCCTATGGCTACAAGATCATTAAAGACCTAAAACCTATTCTCGAACTATCCGAATCCACTCTCTACACCATTCTGAAGCGTTTGGAGGAGGCCAACATGTTAGTGGTGCGCTCCGCGGAATACGAAGGCCGGCTTCGTAAGTATTATCACATCACATCAAATGGCTTAAGAAGAATTGAAGACTTCAAGAACGAATGGAAAGAAATTATGGAGATTTACGCCTTCATAGAAAGGGAGGAAAGATATTTATGAACAAAAAACAATTCTTAGATGAACTTAGAAGTAAATTAGTCGGTCTTCCCCAAGAAGACATAGATAACCGTATTAGTTTCTACGAAGAAATGATTAACGATCGCATCGACGAAGGTAAAAGTGAAGAAGAAGCGGTCAATGAAATCGGTACAGTGGATGATGTCATTAGAGAAATCGCTAAAGACACACCGCTTGTGAGCATCGTCAAGCACAAGATGACTCCAAAAAGAAAGCTCAGAGGTTGGGAAGTATTGTTGATTATCTTCTCATTCCCATTCTGGCTTCCAGCAATCATTGTTGCGATTGCCTTAACATTTGCGGCAATCGTCGTACTCTGGAGTGGTGCAATCGCTGTTTATGCGACAACAGGCGCTATGGTAGGCACATTTATCTGGGGCGTCTTAGGATTTATTGACTCTGGCATGGCAGATACGTATTACCTGGGAGCAGCCCTCTTGGGCTTCGGTGGAACAGTCCTAATGACGTTCGCCTGTACAGGTATCACAAAAGGCATGGTCCGTTTAACAAAGTTAATGTTAACTGGCATTAAGAGTGCCTTCATCAGAAAGAAAAGGAGATAAGGATTATTATGAAAGGTATATTTGTTGCATTAATTGTCGTGGGTAGCATTGCCCTCGGCGCAGGTGCGGTTATTGTGGGATATCATGCTGTTAAAGGTAGAAAGAGTGACACCTATGTCACTAATAGACATGAAATCAATGAAGAAATCAAAAACTTCGATATCCATACCGCTACCGCTGATGTGGAATTAGTTAAAGCAAGCGATGGCAAAGGCTTAGTCGTTTGTGAAGAAAAAGAAAAGGTTTATCATGAAGTCACTGTTCAAGATGGCTTATTAAAGATTAAAACAATTGATAATCGTAGATGGTTTGAAAGATGGTTCTTCAACTTTGATTTTAGAGCAATGAAAATCACTGTCTATTTACCAGAAACTAATTGTGAATCATTGAATTATGATTCATCCACTGGTGCTTTAGATGTCGCAAGCGACTATACATTCACTAGTGTTAAAGCTATTGCTAGTACAGGTAGCATTAAACTTAATAACAAAGTTACTGGTGATATTGAGGCTAGAGCCTCTACTGGTAGTGTGGCGATTAAAAACGCTACCGCTAATAAATTATATGCAAAAGCCTCTACAGGTAGTGTCTTGGTGGAAAATACCGAAGTAGTGGGTGAAGCTAAAGTTGAAGCCTCTACAGGTGCAGTAAAAATTAATGGCTTAAAGTGTGCTAGCTTCAACGCTAAAACAAGCACAGGTAGCTTCAATGGTAGTGAAATTGAAGCCACAGGTGATGTTTATATCGAAGGTTCAACAGGTTCTTCAACAGCAAAAACCATCAAATGTCAAAACCTCACATTAAAGCATTCTATGGGTTCTGCAAGTTTAGAAGATGTCCAATGTGAAGACTTAAATGTCAGAGCAAGCACAGGTGGAGTTAAGCTCACCAACACAATCGCTAACAATCATATGGATATTAAAACCACAACAGGTGATGTTATCTTCAAAGATAGTGATGCTGCTAGCTTAAAGATTGAAACAGATACAGGTGATGTGAGAGGTAACTTCTTATCACCAAAGATTGTCTATTTTGATTCTGATACAGGACATGGTAAATATCCAAAAGAAACAAGTGGTGGCATGTGCGATATCAAAACAGATACTGGTAACGCTGATCTTACTTGGTAATAAATGAAGACGCTCGAATGAGCGTTTTCTTTTTGCTATAATGGTTCCATGCCTTGGATTATTTTATTCCCATTATCGCTCACTCTTTTAATCGAAACTGTTATTTATATGTTTCTTAAATGGGGTGATATCAAATTATTCGTTGTGGCGAGTGTTGCTAATATTGTTTTAAACACAACAATGAATCTAATTCTGTTATCAATAACGGACGCAACAGCTTACTATATTGTGCTAATTTCCTATGAAATAGGAACTACACTAGTGGAAGCGCTTATTATCACCTTGTTTATGCGCTTCAAATTCTGGAAGACATTGCTCTTCGCTGTGCTTGCTAATGGTGTAAGTTATTTAGTGGGTCTTTTGCTTCAACCAGTCTATCAAACAAGAACTACAATTATTGTCCTAACCATTGTCTTCTTAGCACTCTATTTAGCCTTTGAAGTGGTGACAATAATCTTCTATTCTAAGAAAGCTAATAAAACCATTAAGTAGCGGATTTATTTGTAAAAAATAAAAATAGTATTAAAATAACCACATATGAAGAAAACTTTAGCGACTATCTTTAGTACATTGTTTATCTTATTCTCTCTATCAGCCTGTAATAATGGTGGAGGAATGAACTCAGAGTCCTATGAAGGACATCCACGAATTGTCACAATTCAAATCGTGGGTTTTAATGATTTCCACGGCAATACTTTAGATAGTGAAACTGGTTTAGGTATATCTAAAACTGCTTCAGTTATAAATAAAGTCACTAATAATAAGCTTAATACCATCATCTTATCATCAGGTGATATGTGGCAAGGTTCCGCTGAAAGCAACCTTACAAAAGGCTACTTGGTGACTGATTGGATGAGTGAGCAAGGCTTTGTTTCAATGACTTTAGGCAACCATGAATTTGACTGGGGCGAAGATAGAATTAAAGAGAATGCTGAAATCGCTAATTTCCCATTCTTAGGTATTAATGTTTATAATCGTTCCACAAATGAAAGACCAGATTACTGTCAACCATCCGTTATCGTCCAAAAGAATGGTGTAAAGGTTGGTATTATTGGGGCTATCGGGGATTGCTATTCTTCAATCGCAGCGTCTAAAGTGAAAGACGTTTATTTTAAAACTGGTACAGAACTAGATTCCTTAGTGAAATATGAGGCCAAATCATTAAAAGAACAAGGCTGTGATATAGTTATCTATTCTATTCACGATGATGATTCCGCTTATAATGTAGACCTCAGCAAAGAATATGTTGATATCGTTTTTGAAGGTCATACTCATAAAAACTATATTAGAAAAGATAGCAAAGGTGTTTATCACTTACAAGGAGCGGGCTATAACAATAGCTTTTCTTATGCTAAGTTAGAAGTTGATACTAAAAACGATACCTTTAAAGTCAAAGACATTAAGAGCGTCTTTACCCATGACTACGCTAAAGAAGTTGAGCCAGAAACTAGATCAGAAGCTTTATTTGAAAAATATAAAAACGTTATTGGTAACGCTAGAGAACCAGTGGCAAATATTAAAAAGCGTTTATATTCCGATGAATTAAGAACTCTTGTCAGTCAGCTTTATTTACAAGTTGGTCTAGATGAATGGAAAGAAAAATATAACATCTTCTTAGGTGGTGGTTATTTATCATGTCGTTCACCATATCATTTAGGCGCAGGTGAAGTAAGCTATGCTGATATCTATAATCTCTTCCCATTTGATAACACAATCCAGTTGTGTTCATTAAAGGGTAGTGATTTAAAAACACGCTTTACAGAAACCGATAATGAGAACTATTTCATCTCATACTCAGATTATGGCAAAGACAATAAAGAAAACATTAACTTAAACGAAACATACTATATCGTTTGTGATAACTATTGTTCGGATTATGCCCCTAATAAACTCACAGTCGTGGAAGAATATCACGATCCATTCCTCTTTGCGCGTGATTTACTCTTAGACTACGTTATCGCGGGTAATTTATCATAAAGATTACTTAGTAATCTACTAATCGATATTAAGACAGTAGAATTAAGGTTTTTCTCAATAGAAAAATCTTTTTTATTAATAGATTTATTAATGTTACTCATTTTCTTACTATATTTGCGTTTGAAAAAGGAGGACCTCTTATGGCGATTAAAATTTACGCTGATGCGGGTAGTAATCTATTCAAAGGCATTATTGAAAAAAGAAACGCAGACATCAAAGTGGTGAACATGTCACTAACCATCGACGAAAAGATCTATCAATGCTATGAAGATGAAATTGATGTTGACCAATTCTCTCACTCCTTCTATCAGAAAATGCGTGAAGGAAGAAATATTAATACTTCTCAAATTACTCCCTATAACTATTTAGAAGCTTTCAAAGAAGATATCGAACAAGGCAATCAAATCATTTGCTTCGTGATGGCTAAAGGTATTTCAGGAACATATAACTCAGCATGTTTAGCAAGAGACCAAATCAATAAAGAACAAGGTAAAGAAATGGTCTATATCGTTGATAGCGCCACTGCCGGCTTTGGTGAAGGCTTACAAGCACTCCATGCCTATGAATTGGTGAAGAAAGGTATGAGTTTTAAAGATATCTGCTATGAATGTGAAAAGTTCAAATTCCAAGTGAGAAGTGAATTCACTGTGGGTGATATCAAATATCTCATCAAGAAAGGTAGAGTATCTGCTTTATTAGCAAAGTTCATTAACTTCTTAAGAATTAAATTCATCTTAAAAGGTAGCAATAAATCTAAGATTGAAGTCGCAGGCAAAGTCAGTGGTCGTAAAATGGCACTTCGCCGTTTAGCGGAAACTTGCATTGCTAAAATCAGACATCCAGAAAAACAAACAGTCTATATTTCCCACTGCGATGTTTATGATGATGCTTTAACTCTTAAAAACTATCTCAATGAACACGGTGTTAAAAATGTAGAAATTTATTTCTATGACCTTATCACAGGTGCACACATTGGTCCAGATTCATTAGCCCTCTTCTATGTGGGTGATAATAGAGATTAATTAATATTAAAATTTGTTTCCAGTTTTTCATCACTATTATATAATTATGTCACTGCCCGAGTGGTGAAACTGGTAGACGCACTGGACTCAAAATCCAGCGGTAGCGATACCGTGCCGGTTCGATTCCGGCCTCGGGCACCAA
>CAMZGG010000039.1 GCA_947306345.1 uncultured Caryophanales bacterium | reverse complement strand
AGATAAGGACCAAACAAGGTCACTGTGTCGCCCTTTTTAATAATTGTGTCTTTATCTGCAGAGATATATTCGTTGTCACGTTTAATAATAACAATGTTAATGGAATAACGATCTGTGAGATGGCTATCTTTCATCTTAATTCCATCCAATTCCTTTGGAACTTCGTTAACCACGACTTCCATTAAGGTATTAGAACCATAGTTATTAATTAATTGGATTTCGTTTGAATTATCAATGACCACTGTATCACTGACACCCTTCTTATTAGCGACCGAATTAACGAATGCTTCACGGATATCATTGATATGGCCGTACGCGACGATAACGTCGCCTTTAATAAGCATGGTGTCTTTGCTAATAGACACTCTTCTATTGCCTCTTCTTAAAGAAAGAAGAATAAGAGCATATTTCTTAGTTAACGCCATATCATGTAATGATACTTCTTTAGCGAAGTCTGGAAGTTTATTAAGGACAACTTCCACGATAGCGCTTTTACCATAGTAGTCTAAGACAGTGATGATATTATTCTCTCTTCTACCCTTAGAAGTATTAATAGCGATTTTTTCTAATAACTTTTGGAATCTTCTATTAATCGCTGGAATCTTAGTGATTAAAACAAGAAGGAAGACGCCTAAAGAAATATAGAAAACGATGAAATACCATTCGGTAAATGTTCTGCCAGATCTATCAGCGTTAATGGTTTCTCCAATGGAAATAAGGACGTTAATGATTAAGCCCATAATCACGACAGAGAAGATATGTCCTGTATACATACAAGCCACAGCGATTCTTCTTCTGCGATCATCGTTAGTGATCAATTCACTTTCTTGAGTGGTAAAACCTGAAGCGGTAAACAACGAAGCAACTTGGAATTTAATCTTACTAGTGGCTAAACCGGTTAACTTAAAGGCAACTGAAAAGATTTCAATCATAAACATATAGATTGATGTGACCGCTAAGATTAACGAAGTAGCTATCCAAAAGTTCATAGAGTCACCTTAAATTCTATTTTACATCCGCATCCATAAAAGAGGAAAACTCTTTTGGCATAGGTGCGGTATATTTCACCAACTTACCAGTGAATGGATGGACGAAATCTAATTCATAAGCATGAAGGCCTAATCTCTTTATAGGATTAGCAGGTTTTCCATACTTATCATCACCGATAATATAATGACCCATCTCGCCTAAATGGACACGAATTTGGTTTTTTCTACCAGTATCAATGTTCACATCTAAAAGAGAGTATTTACCATTTGTTTTAATCACTTTGTAGTGGGTAATTGCTAATTGGCCATCCCCTGCTTTCTTGGAAGAATACATGAGGTTTTGGCTGTTCTTTTTTAGATATGTTTTGATTGTGCCACTTGGCTTTTCCATCACGCCTTCCACGATGGCGTAGTATCCACGTTTTTTAACGATATCATTCCACTTCTCTTGTAGAGCTTGTTGAATCTTCACGTTTTTAGCGATCATAAAGACACCCGAAGTATCTTCATCTAATCTATGGACTACGAAAACACGGTTATGTTTGTCTTTTTGCTGAACGTAGTCAGATAGCATACGATAGGCTGTGGAAGATTTTTCATTATCTGAGGCAATGGAAAGTAATCCACTTGGTTTATTAATCACAATCACATCATCATCTTCATAAATGATTGGGAGTCTACTTCTCGTTTTCTTTTTGATTGGAGAATTAGAAATGATGATTGTGTCTTCTGGATATAGCTTGAAATTGAATTGGCTAACAGGCGCACCATCGATAGAAACACGGTGTGAGCTTAACAAAGACTTCACAGAGTTTCTGGATTGGCTCTTAAAAGTTTCTAAAAGAAACTCTAAAAGTTCACATTCTTTTGTGACTTTATATTCTTTTAGGTTGTTGTAATTCTTCTTAATAGGAGCCTTTTGATGGGCTTTATTTTTGTTAGCTGGTTTTTTCATACCTACATTATATACGTAGGCAAGAAAAAAGGCACCTTTTTAGGCGCCTTTATAAGTTATTTTGTTTTTATTATTTACCATCGCCTTCGTAACGGGTAACTTCTTTACCACGTAAGAAGGTAGCGATGATGCCTGGGCCACATGTTGTACCAACGATTGGTCCAATTGGAATAATTTCACATTTAACTTTGAGTTCTTCTTCGATTCTGTGCTTGAGTAATAACGCACGATCCATGCAGTCACCTTGACCAACATAGACAGCATCAGTATCTGGTGTCATTGCTTGTCTAGCGCCTTCAAAGATGGCGTTTAATGAAGCTTTTGTACCTTTAACTTTTTCCACGGTTAAGTTATTACCTTCTCTATCAGAGATGAAGATTGGTTTAACACCGATGATGTTACCAAAGAAAGCAGCGGTACCTTTAATACGACCAGCGGCCTTTAAATAAGTTAAGGTATCAACGGTAGCGAAGAAGTTATAGAAATAACGTTGTTCATAAGCCCATTTTTCTAATTCTTCGATGGATAAACCTTCACGTTGTTTTTGAGCGGCATCCATGGTGAAGATACCTAAAGCGAAACTAGATGTTAATGTTTCAACACCAATCATTTTGCGTTCTGGGAATTCTTCTAATAATTGTTCTCTAGCGAGCATGAAGAGGTTCATAGAACCTGTTAACTTGCAAGAGCACGCAAAGTAGATGATATCGATACCCTTTTCGAAATAAGGACGGACCTTATTAAGAACTTCTTCTAATGAAACTTGGGTTGTTTTAATTTTCTTTCCTTGTTTGAGCCAACCATAGAATTCTTCACAGGAATAATCTTTCCAGTCAATGTCAGCACGGTATTCAACACCATCAACCACTAAACCAAAATAGAAGTATTCGATGTTGTTTTGCTTTCTAAGTTCTGGGGTCAAATCAGAACTAGAATCGGTAAATATTTGATATTTAGCCATATATGTTCCTCCCGATATGGCTATTTTTACAAATAAAAAAGGTAATGACTAGTATTAAGTGATTACCTTGTAATTACAAATGGTTTACAGTTGTAACATTCGTGTTTAAGCACCATCGATATTGGTGTCGCAAATATTCCTGTGCCTATCACGTTTTCTTTCTTGTTCGCGTTCACGAAGCATATCAATATCTTCACCAGTGAAATATCTGCTTCTTTTCTTACGTCTTGGTCTGTAGTCGTCCATATTTATAGTCTCGATTCCACAAATTCACGGAATTCTTCTACTTCATTAAGAGTATTTAATTTCGCCATAAAGAAGCGATCGCCCATCGCACCACTTAAGACGTGTGGGTAGTAGCCGTCCGCGGATAATTGATTACGGTATTTAGCGAAAATTTCGCTATCACTATGTTGATACCAAACACCATTTCTTCTAGATGCGCATGCAGCGTAGTATTTGGTCATGTTTAAATCTTGTTTATTTTCATCAAATGCCATGACGTCCGCCCAGATTTGATAACAGTTCACAGATTGTGAGAAGTTAATTAAATCAGGAGTAAAGCCACCCGCTGGTCTCATATTAGTTTCAAGAGCCACAATATCACCTTTTACACCGACATTTTTCGCCGCTTTACTTAACCTAAAAAACTCAAGATGGAAGAATCTTTTCTTAACGCCAAATGCTTTAACAACGTTTTGTCCAATTTCTAATAAATCAGTTGGAACTTTCTTAAGCGTGTAATAGAAGAGATCTCGACCTTCTTTAACAACATCCGCGACAGAGGGTGGGAAAAAGTTAGAAGCACAGAAAACTACGTTGCTATTGCTATCACATATGCCATCAAATGAAATAATGTCGCCATAAAGGAACTGTTCACAAATATAAGTGATCCAAGATTCTTTCGTGGCAAAGAAGTTATCTAAGTCCGCTTCGTTTTCAATTTTATAGTCGCCAGCAGCACCCACGCCGATATCTGGTTTGATAAAGATAGGATAACCTACCTTCTCTACAAACTTAAGAACTGATTCTTTATCGGTCACCATAATGAAATCAGCGACTTTCGCGCCACCTTTTTTGTAGAGTTCTTTCATTAACGATTTGTGCTGCCAGTACTTTAATTCTTCTGGTCTAACACCATTTGGAATATTGAATATTTGTCTAAGTTCAGCATCTCTACTGAGCCAGTATTCATTATTGCTTTCAAGGTAATCAATTTGTCCGTATCTATCGGTGAACAATTGAACAGCGTTCTTTTGTTCTTCAAAATTTTCCAAACTGCTACAGCAGTAATAGTCGTCTAAACATGTCTTAAGTTCCCACGCCAAACGTTCATATGGGCAATCTCCAATACCCAAGACGCGGAAGCCATTAATCTTTAATGCCTCAGCGAACATGTAATAGGTGTCAGGGAAGTTTGGGGAAATTAAGACAAAGTTTTGCATAGCTACCTCTTGAACAATTTATTAATCAATTTATTGACTGGGTTCAATCTTGGATAAATCTTCAAGTACACTTCCTTATAGATTTGGTCATATCTCTTGTGATTCTCCATATTTGGTTTGAACACAGTGGAGATGTTGGTCATGTGGGCTACCGCTTCATGGACATCTTTGAATTCACCAACCGCGGTGAATGTTGCCACAGCAGCGCCTAATGATGTTGATTCTATTGTTTGAACTCTAGCGATTTCTAAGCCAAAGATATCCGCGGTAATTTGGCAGATTTCATCACTTAGTGATCCACCACCAGAGATTCTTAACGATTTAACTTTATGTTTTTGCGCTCTTTGAATGCTTTCTAAGCCTTCACGTAAGGCGAACGCAATACCTTCCACGATAGCGCGATAGATGTGTTTACGTGTATGAACACTTGAGAAACCAATAATCGCACCTTTCGCTAATGGTCTAGCAAGACCTGGTCCCCAATATGGTTGAAGAATTAAGCCATCACTACCAACAGGGACATCGTTGATCCATTGATCAAGAATGGCTTCGATTGGTTTTTCTTTTTCTTTAGCTTCTTTCTCTAATTCGCTAGCGAATTCACTCGCGAACCACCTGAGCATCCAATACCCACGGTATATTTGCACGTCTAGGTTGTATAGGCCTGGGACCGCAGCAGCGTAGGCAGGTAAGAATGGTTCTGGTTCGTAATATTTTGGATTGCTCACTTCAATTGTACACGCTGTGCCGTACGAAAGTGCGCCTATATCAGGTGTTAAGCAACCTAAGCCGATTGTTTCACAACCCTTATCACTACCAGTGGAAATTAATTTGAGTCCTCTTGGTAAACCACATTCTTTAGCGATTTTATCGCTTAAACGTCCGATTACTTCACCTGGTTTAACAACACGTGGGAGCATGCGATTAGGAATACCAAAGATTCTACCTTTCATTGCGCCCTCTTTATACCAATCGCACTTTTTGAAGTTCAATGGGTAGTGGCCAGTTAAGCCACCAGGGGAATCCGCTAACTCGCCAGTTAAGCGGTAGTTAATATAGGTAGAAATGTTGACATACTTTTTGGTTTTAGCCCAGATTTCTGGTTCGTTTTCTTTAATCCAGTGAGCGACTGTACGGGTACGATTTAAATCAATCGCATCCTTCATGCCCACGAGTTTGAACAAGAAACGATGGAAAGCAGGAAGCTTTTCTTTAGCTTCCGCTAAACGTTGGTCCATCCAAAGGATGACTGGTCTTAATGGTTTGTTGTTTTCATCTAATAAAACAGCGGAATCTCTGAACGTGGTAACAGTCATGCCGACAATGTCATCGAAGTTCTCAACACATTCTTTGCTGAGTTTCTTAAGACACTCGACTAAATTGTCCCAATAGAAATCCGCGAATTGCTCTGCATAGCCAGTTTTTAGAGCAAAGGATACAGGTTCATAAGCTTTTTTTGATAGGTACACTATTTCACCAGACTTATTGATTAAAGCGGTTCTGACAGATTGTGTTCCAAAGTCTAGTGTAAGTACTAATGGATTGTCATTCATGTTTGTTTCTCCTGAAAAACGTAAAGGTCCATTCTTTCTTTATAGTTTATACGAAAAACGGCGAAGTAGCACTTTTTTTGAAAAAAAGTATGCATATTTGCGCATGTGTGATAATATTTAAGCGCTGTGAGGTACACTCACAAAGGCCTGCAGGAGGATTATTATGGCAGAAAAGAAATATGTCTACCCTTTCGATGAAGCCTATGGTTTAGGAAAAGAATTATTAGGCGGTAAGGGTGCCGGCTTAGCGGAAATGAGCCACATTGGTGTCCCAGTTCCAGAAGGTTTCACAATCACAACCGAAGCTTGCACACTTTATTATGAAAGTGGTAAAGAAATCCCAGCATTTGTCGTCGATCAAATTTTCGAAGCTGTTAAAGGCATTGAAAAGAAAACAGGTAAGACATTTGGTGGAAGCAAGAATCCATTATTAGTGTCTGTGCGTTCTGGCGCGAGAGTCAGTATGCCAGGTATGATGGATACCATCTTAAATTTAGGTTTAAACGAAACAACATGTGCCGCGATTGCTAAAGAAACAAACAATGAACGTTTCGCCATGGACAGCTATCGTCGTTTCATTCTTATGTTCACAAACATCGCTAAAGGTCACCCACGTGATGACATGGACAAGATGTTAGATGACTTAAAGAAAAAGAATGGCTACAAATTAGATACAGAAGTCACTGCTGAACAATTAAAAGAATTAGTGGCTAAATACAAAGAATACTACAAAAAGACATTTGGTGAAGAATTCCCAACAGATCCAAAAGTTCAATTAATGGAAGCTGTCGCAGCCGTCTTCAGAAGCTGGGACAATCCAAGAGCGAACGTCTATCGTATGATGAACAACATCCCATATTCATGGGGCACTGCTGTTAACGTTCAATCAATGGCTTTCGGTAACAAAGGTGAAACATCAGGTACAGGTGTTGCGTTCTCACGTAACCCAGGTACAGGTGAAAAAGTCATCTCCGCTGAATACTTACCAAACGCTCAAGGTGAAGACGTCGTCGCGGGTATCCGTACACCTCTCCACATCGATGAATTAAAAGCTCGTATGCCAGAAGTTTACGAACAATTCGTCAAGACCATTAAATTAATGGAAAACCACTACCGTGATATGCAAGATATGGAATTCACCGTTGAAGACGGTAAATTATACTTCTTACAAACACGTAATGGTAAGAGAACCCCAGCCGCCGCTTTAAAAATCGCTTGTGATTTAGTGGACGAAGGTTTAATCGATGAAAAAGAAGCTGTCTTAAGAATCGATCCAGTCAGCTTTGATAAATTATTATTACCAGGCTTTGATAAAGATGACTTAGCCAAGAAAACTGCTATCGCTTCTGGTTTACCAGCTGGCCCAGGTGCAGGTACAGGTAAAATCGCTTTCACTGCTGAAGAAGCTCAAGCCAGAAAGAACGCTGGTGAAAAAGTTATCTTAGCCAGAGCCGAAACATCTCCAGAAGATATTGTTGGTATGGTTGCCGCTCAAGGTATCCTTACAATGCGTGGTGGTATGACATCTCACGCCGCTGTCGTTGCCCGTGGTATGGGTAAATGCTGCGTCTGTGGTTGCGCTGCCGCTGTTATCGATGAAGAAAAACGTACAATCACCATTGGTGATAAAGTCTACACAGATAAGGACACATTATCTTTAGATGGTAGTACAGGTAAAGTCTACGAAGGTGAAATCAAGACAGTTGAACCAGACTTAACTGCTGGTTACTTCGGTAGATTAATGGGTTGGGTTGATCAATACAGAGCCCTCAAAGTTAGAACAAATGCTGATACACCAAGAGATGCTAAACAAGCTAAGATCTTCGGTGCTGAAGGTATTGGTCTCTGCCGTACTGAACATATGTTCTTCGCTAAAGACAGAATCTTCTCTATGAGAAAGATGATTCTTGCTGATAAAGTTGAAGATCGTGAAGCTGCTTTAGCGGAAATCGAACCAATGCAACAAGCTGACTTCGAAGCCCTCTATGAAACAATGTTACCATTCAACGTTAACGTTCGTTTATTAGACCCACCACTACATGAATTCTTACCACAAGAAGAAGAACTCATTAAAGAATTAGCCGATGCTCTCAAACTCAGTGTTGAAGACGTCAAAGATAGAATTGCTGAACTCCACGAAGCTAACCCAATGATGGGTCACCGTGGTTGCCGTTTAGCGGTCACATATCCAGAAATTTGCCGTATGCAAACAACTGCTATCGTTAAAGCCGCTATTAACGTCAGCAAGAAGACCGGTACCTTAGTGCAACCAGAAATCATGGTTCCATTAGTACTCGAAGAAAAAGAATTAGCCTTCGTTAAGAAGATCATCTGCGAAACCGCTGATAAGTTAATCGCTGATTCCGGTTTAGCAATGCAATATCACGTTGGTACCATGATCGAAATCCCACGTGCCGCATTACTCGCTGATGAAATCGCTAAAGATGCTGAATTCTTCTCATTTGGCACAAACGACTTAACACAAATGACATTTGGTTTCTCTCGTGATGACGCCGGCAAATTCTTACCAGCTTATTACGAAACAAAGATCTTTGAAGAAGATCCATTCAAGACCTTAGATCAAAACGGTGTTGGTAAATTAGTCCAATTAGCCGTTAAGTTAGGCCGTGGCACCCGCCCAGACCTCCACGTTGGTGTCTGTGGTGAAACAGGTGGCGATGCAAAATCTATCGAATTCTATCACAAAGTCGGTTTGGACTATGTCTCCTGCTCTCCATTCCGTGTGCCAGTCGCTAGATTAGCCGCTGCTCAAGCCAATATCAAAAACCCAAGAAAGTAATTAAACTTGGATAAACAAAAATCGCTCTCGATTGAGGGCGATTTTTTATGCTATATAAGCCTATTTAACTTCTTTAGCTTCGGCTTCTTTTTGAGCTTTCTTTTCCGCTTTTGCAAGTTTCTTGTATTTGCGGCCTTCTTTGTTGAAGTGATGTAAGCCTTTCCAGAAGTGACCATTGAAGATCATGATTAAGCCATCTAATTGACTCATACGAAGACCACCACCAGAGAATCTAGACATACCTCTCATTGGTTGATGGACAACACCCATGACTAATGTATTCGCTAAAACACGATTTCCCATCTTACGGAGCACTCTTGTGAACCAAGGAATAGCTTTACCAACTAAACGGCCAATCCAACGCTTAGAATAGCGCAATTCGCTGAATGTGGTGTTATAGTCGACGACCATTCTATTTTTCTTGTAGAAAGGAAGAGCGCCATTAGGAATTTCATGACCTAATAGTTTGGCGAATTCTTCATCTGGAATATTTCTTAATTCACCAGAGGCATAATGTGGTAAATCTTCTTCTTTGCGATATGGCATTGTGTTTGTGGTGTCGATTTGATTAATGGAACCCACTAAACGGACATCATCAATAGAAGCGGCGACATATAAGTCATAAACGCCTTTTTCGATTTCCCACTTGTTAGTCGCGGTATTGAAATATCTAAATGTCTTATCATCAAACTTGATGTTAACTTTTTTGGTTTCACCCGCTTTTAAGAAGACTTTAGTAAAGCCTTTTAATTCTTTAAGCGGTCTAATAAGGGCGCTGCCTTTTAAGCCAACATATAATTGAGCAATTTCTTTGCCGTCAACTTTACCAGTATTAGTGATTTCGAATGTCACACCATCGTTATCAACGATAAGATTCTTATATTCAAATGTTGTGTAACTTAAACCGAAACCGAATGGGAATCTAACTGGTGTTTGTGAGATATCAAAGTATCTATAACCAATGCCGTACGCTTCACGATATTCGATTGTTCTGGTATGGCTTGGGAAGTTATCACTACTAGCGACATCTTCTAAAGCGAGAGGAATGGTTTCTGATAATTTACCAGAAGGATTAACTTTACCAGAAAGGATGTTTAAAGCCGCTTGCGCACCAGCTTGACCATTAAGGTAACAGTGTAAAACAGCGGAGACGTCATCGATAAATGGCATTTCAACTGCACTA
>CAMZGG010000038.1 GCA_947306345.1 uncultured Caryophanales bacterium | reverse complement strand
GAAAGAGATATCAAAGGTACTAACGCCATTGAATTATATGGTGCTGGTAAAGTTGAAGCCTTAGCCGCTAAATTATTAGAAGGCGCCAAGGTCGAAGTCACAATGAGTGTCAAGAACTACCATGGCACAATTGAAAACAATGGTGATCTCAAAGATGAAAACGTTACAGTTATCGAAGCTGGCACACCTTGGGCAGTTCCAGAACCAGCAGTTGCTAATAAGACAGTTACTGAATTCATCGCTTTAGAAAACAATAAGAAGAATGCCTATACTGTTAAAGCCACAATTAAAGCTTTCAAATCTGGCGATACAAAAGACAAATATGGCAATATGACCATTACTGATGGCACAAGTGATGTCGCTATCTATGGTTCTACAGCTACAGCCACAGCTCTTGCTTGGGACGGTGCTGGTGAATATGCCTTCACAAACCCAGAAGACTTCATGACAAATGAAACAACATCTGCTCTTAAAGTCGGTGATGAAATCACAATGAAATTAATCCGCGCTGACTACATTAAAGATGGTGTTACAAAAGCTATCCAAGGTACTGGTATCATCACAGCAGTCACCCCTGCCGGTGGTGAAGGCGGTGGCGGTGGCGAACAAAAAGACTATGAATCATTAGCTAAATATACATTCACCACACAAACAGCCAACAATACTCGTTCTATTAGTCCAGAAGTTGCAAAAACAGTCTTCACAAAAGCCGCTGGCACAGAAATCCTTGGCGATTTCACAACAGCAAATAGTGTTTATGAAGGTGCGAATGGTGGTACTGGTGATACTGCGTGGACATTATTCAATATCTTGAAGATTGGTAAGTCTAGAACCGCTGGCAAACTCGTCTTCAAAACAACTTCTGATGTTAGTAAAATCGTCGTTAAAGGTGGCGCTTGGACAAATACAGCTTCTTTAACAATCAATGGTAAAACAATTGCCACTGCATTCGCTGACAACATTGTTGCAAAAGATGTTATTGTTGATGGCGTTCTTACCAATGCAGGTACATTAGAATTCGAATTTGATGCCGCAAAAGAAATTACTATTGAATGTGGTAACACCAATAGCAATGCCAACTTTGGTATCGTATTCACCGAAATGGAATTCTTTGCTGAAAAATAATTAATCCAGTCTGAGAGTTTACATTTTTCGAATAAAACAGGGGTGCAGTAATGCACTCCTTTTTGCTATTTCCTTAAACAAAACATAAATAATGGTCTATTCATTGCTTTAAGTTGTTTATTGTTTTACAATAGTGACAGCAAAAATCAAAGGAGTTTTGATAATGAAAAAAGCAAAATTTTTAATGGCGCTTGCATGTTTTGGTCTTTTGATTACAGGTTGTGGTCCAACAAACACAAGTGAAAGTAGCAAACCAACTAGTTCTAGTGGTGGTGCTACCACAACAAGTACATCAAGCAGTTCATCAAGTAGCTCAACATCTTCTGTTGACCCAGATCCAGAAGCATACTATTCCGCTCCATTCGAAGCTGGCTTCGAAACCGCTGCAAAATGGACAAAAGGCCACGAATACAAGTTCACATTCAGTGTTCCTAAACATTACACCAAAGTCGTCTTTGCTTTCGGTGCTCAAATGAGTTCCTCAAGCCATGGTAGTCGTAGTTTATACACCAACCATGATGGTGCTTCCCCAGATGACCCATTCGAAAGCAATGAAGCTAACGATGGTACATGCAGAATCTTATTAAAGGTCAACGGTGTCGAACAAGAAGTTACTCACGACACATACGAAGAAGCTGGCTTAACAAGTTCAGAAGTTAACTACTTCAGAGTCGCGGAATTCGCTGTTAACTCTGGTGATGTCGAAGTTAGTATGACAACACACGCTCAAACTGGTTATCGTTTATTAATCGGTGAAGAAGCTAGATTATACTATAAGGCTTCTGATGAATCTGCGACACCAGTCGTTCCTGTCGGTCCAGTTTTCGAAGGTTATAAAATCAATTTCGTCACTGCAAATTGTAAAGTCTATGTCTATGACACAAAAGACTACACAAAGACACCAGTCGAAACAAATAGCTGTGTCGCTAAAGACGAAGAAGGTAACATCGTTGCCTACGATCCAAGAGATGAAGAACTTCAACCACAAGTCAACTTTAGAGTTGTCTGTGATGAAGGCTATACACTCAACGCTACAAACTTCACAATTACAGGTAAATTCAATAAGTTAAAACAAGGTCCAAGTACTGCTGATGGTCTTCCAGATGAAGAATACTTCAGAATTACAAAAGTCCAAGAAGATTTAACAGTTACTATCGCTCCAGTTCAAGGCGAACAAGCTAAAGGTATCAAAGTTTCTTTCGTTCCAACGCACTGCGAAATTAAAGTCTATGTTGGTCCAAAGAACGCCGATGGTACAAACCTTGATACAGCGGAAGATGGTGTCTATTATGCCCGTTCTAAAGACGCTCCATATGATATCAGCTTCACAACACCACAAATGAACTTCGAAGTCGTTTGTGATGATAATTACGAATTCAAACCAACAATCACTGCTGATAAAGTTGATTTCATTACTTTCACCCAAGCTGAAGGTAAAGATGGTTACAACAAATTCAAAAATAATGGCGATGGTACATTCAATATCACAAAGATTGATTCTGATTTAACTATCACAATTACTGCCACTGAAAAACAAGATGAACCACCAGTCCAAGGCACAAAAGTTACAAAGACTGTTGCTGAATTAAAGGCAGATAATGGTTGGGAAAACGCCGGTGTCGTTAATTCCTTCACACTTGGTCAAGTTGATATCACAATGACCGGTGATAATGGCGATACAAAATACTATGACAGTGGTAACAACCTCAGAATCTACATCCTCGCTGGTGGTGCAGGTAGCGTTGCGTTCGCCGCTAAAGATGGCTACACAATCGTTTCCGTTAAGATTACATACGTTTGGAATAAAAACATTGGTACATTCCCATTAGCAAGCGATGAAGTTGGTGCTGTTAATGCCACATCTAAGACATACGATATTACCAATTCAGGCGCAAATAACGAACAAATGAGAATTACTGCATTTGAAATCGTTTACGACGCTATCGTTGCTTAATTATTAATTAAACAAATAGCCCCTACCTCTAAAGTGGGGGCTTTTTCTTATTCCTTATATAAATATAAAGAATATTTACTTGCGTAATTTTATTACTTTGTTATATGATTATCTAGCGATGCACTCTTAGCTCAGCTGGCAGAGCACGTGACTCTTAATCTCGGGGTCCAGGGTTCGAATCCCTGAGAGTGTACCAATTTAAAAATAAACCTTCGATGAAAATTCGAGGGTTTTTTATATTTTTTAGCAGTTTTTTATCATTACTTTGTCTAATAAGTGGAAGGGAGAAAAAACTATCGAGTATTAGATGGTTTGGAGATATAATAACCCTATGCGAAAAAACAAACTAATAATCAGATTATTATTACCACTCATGGCGTTAAGTTTATCTGCCTGTAATGCTGCTGCTAGCAGATATTCTTATAACGATAGAAGTTCTTTTTCCTATAGACCAACTAGTACATCATCAATAGAGAACCCAGATCAATACGCTAAAGGCAAAAAGGTTTTTGATGCATTCTATGATTATCCAAGTTACGCAAGAAACTATGGAGATGGCATAAGTAATGCTTATCTTAGTGATTTTGATTTATTACTTAGACCAGATGGTAATGGTTTCTTCTCAGTCACTCTGAATATCGATAATAGTGACCTCTATGTAGATAATATTGGTTCTGTTTATGTCGCTGATATTAACTTTGACGGCAATAAAGATTTATGTGTTGGTAAAAGAGTCGAAGAAGATAATGAACACTATACCGTGTATGCCTATGACATTAAAAACGGTAAAGAGTTATTAAAACTAGAAGAGATTGACGAAGCAAACTCTATTAACCATGACTATACCTATAACATTAGAGATGATTTATTAATCGTTGAATCATCTTATAACGTCAATCCAATCTCTATTAATAGCATTGGTTATTTTAAAACCAATACAAATAAAGAAGCCAATCTCGACTGGCAAAAGATTCAATTCGAAATTATCGATCTCGAAGAAGAGATTAAAAACATCAGAACATTCAAAGGTAGTGATGGTGTAGAACGTTACATCGTTAATACCGAAGATACATATCAAGATTTACTCATATTCATCAACTTTATTGGTGATTTTTCAACGTCCACTTATACCGAAGCGGATGTTTCATTTACCGCTAGTGACGACTACGACATAACGGTCACCAATAAGTTTATAGATGGTTTAGCCTTCTCTATTAAATTCAACAAAGAAGGCCGATTCAGCATTAAGTGTAAGATCGGAGAAGCCTCCGTTATTTTACGTTTCGAAGCAAACAACGAGCTCTACGAAATGCTTCAAGTAGCATAGCTACAACACCAATTACCACTGGTATAAGTGGGACCCCAAGAAACAGAGGGAGAAATGATTTCAAAACAAACATTCATCGATTTTCTTCAAGGACAAGAAGAAGCTACTGAAATGGTGTACAGGGAATATCGTAACTTGGCATATTTTGTGATTGCCACTTACGTGAAAAACCAAGATGACTGTAACGACATCCTTTCTGATACCTTCTTAAAGGTCCTACAAAACCGTGAAAGTGTGAAAAGCGCAGATGGCTTAAAACAGTTCATTTGTACTGTTGCTAAAAACGAGGCTATTAACTTTATTAGAAAAGATAGTCACCTCGTGAAATCAGAATTAATTGATGAGATGTATGGTGAAAGTGATAAGAGCAATAACGTCTTAAATATATTAGAACCTCTCTTATCCAATAAAGAAGTCATTGTCGTCTACTATAAAGCGATATTTGAGATGACGTGGGACGAGATAACGGAAGAAACGGGAATTCCATCGTCCACCGCCAGATTGATATATAAGCAAGCTAAAGATAAGTTAAAAAAGGAGTTAAGGTATGTTGTTTAAGAAAAGATTAAAAGAAAAAGCCAACAAGAGTTTCGATAAACTAATTGTCGATCCTTCTTTCATTCCACAAACAAAACCTGTTAAGGCTGCTCCAAGAAAGAACTTATTCGTTCCTATTTTCAGTGCCTCTTTAGCCCTTGCTGTCGTCGGTGCTATTACTATCACAACTGTGGTTAGAAATAACATCAGAATCAATAATGAAAATGCCCGTATCAGAGATGAAGAAGCGATGTATATTAAACCATTTGAAGGTAAATATGGTATTTACCTCTCATATTGGCAAATCACCGCGATGAAGACTCCTAACAACCAAAACGGTATTCTTCATAACTATCACGCTGTTCATATTGAAATGGGCGAAGTCACCGAAGAAGGCTGGATTGAATATAACTCCACACAAACACAAAGAACACAAACTCCTTCTTTAAATTTCCGCGGCCAACCTAACTATGATCAAAACGGTCGAGAAATCTATGATGAACAAGTAGAAACAGTTTATGAAGCCACTGTGCATTTCGGTGAAGATAAAGTTGAAACAATTAGACTAAATAAAGATGCTTCTTCCGTTAAACTTGGCCAAAAAGAATGGGATGAAGAAACAAATTCCATTTGGGGTAGAATGCCATTTATTGGTAACTACGTCTCTAATGATGGCAAGAAAATCCAAGTTAAAGAAGACGCAACAATGGTGGAAGAAACCGCTAAAGGCGATAAGGTTATCGATTGTTACGTCATTAAATATAAGAAAGAAAAGATTTCCATTAACTTCACTGAAGAAGTAAAGAAGAATAAACTTGTTTCAAATGAAATGGATGTCACCTTAGTGGATGGCAATTACCAATTCACAAAAGATGGTGTGACCTATTATAGACAAGCTTAATTAAGAACAAAGACCCTTGAGTAAAATCGAGGGTTTTTATTTAACTTTTTTATTGTTTTTATCAAATAATTATTTTTTCTATTTACTTTCAAAAATCTGTGTGTATACAATTAATACAGATAATACAGTTAATACAGATTATGAACGAAAAATTACCAATCTTCTTACAGATTAAAGAATTCTATGAACGCCTTATAGATATGGGTGCGTATAAAGAAGGAGATGCGATGCCTTCTGTTAGAGAAGTAGGACTAGCGTATAGCGCTAATCCTAATACCGTACAGAGAGCGTTCTCTTTAATGGTGGAAGATGGATATCTAGTATCTATTCCTAAAAAAGGTTTCTACGTCCATAAAAAGAAAGTGGACAGATCCGCTGCGCTGAGGAGCGAACTTAAGGAAATAATTAATAAAGGATATAGCAAAGAAGAGATTATTAAGGAATTGGAGGAAATCAACAATGATTGAGATTAAAAATCTAGTTAAAACGTTCGGTTCTGTGAGAGCGGTTGATGATTTATCAATCACCATCAATTCCGGTATCAATGGTCTCATTGGTGAAAATGGTGCAGGTAAATCCACATTATTAAGACTCATTAGTGATGTCTATCAAGCGGATGAAGGCACAATCACCATTGATGGATTATCAAATCAGGATGTTCAAACAAAGAGAAACTTATTCTTCCTTCCTGATAACCCATACGCTCCACACAATATGACTATTAGTCAAACATTTGAATTCTATTCAACGCTATTTGACTTAGATAATGACAAGTTTAGAGAGATTATGAACAAACTCTCCTTACCAATTGAAAGAAAGGTTTCAACCTATTCAAAAGGTATGAGAAGACAGTTCTTTATTGCCATCGCTTTATCGAGCAAAGCAAAGTACGCCTTATTAGACGAAGCTTTTGATGGCTTGGATCCACTTGTCTTAGCAACAGTTAGAGAGGAAATTATCAAAGATGCGGATAAAAAAACATACATTGTTTCCTCCCACAATATTTCATCCTTAGAAAGACTATGTGATAGTTTCATCCTTCTTTCTAAAGGTCGCTGCGGCAAAACCGGTGATGTTGAACATCTTGGTGAGAACTTTGTTAAGTACCAAATCCTCGTAAAGGGTGCGCTTGAACAAAAAGACTTAGAAGCCCTTGGCTATCGTATACTCTCTTTCAAAAAAGTGGGTTCATTATGCAATGTTGTTTTCTACGATGAAATCGATGAAATAAATATCCGCGAAAAGATGGACGTGGTGCTCTTAGAAAAGATCGCTATTGATCCAGATGAATTAATTGCCTTAGAAATGCTCGACGCTAGAAAGGATAACAAATAATATGAAAAGATATTTAAAACTATCAATCATTAGAAAGCTCCCACTCTTTGTTGTCCTTTCTGTCCTCTTTCTAGCTGCTGCTTTCTTTAGTACTGCTGAAGTGTCGTTTGAACGCAGTTATTATGGTTATAGCTATATCCAAATGCTAGATACTAGTTGCACTTCTTCTTTACTCGCATTCTTTTTCATCACAATGATGGTTCTTCCATTATTCAATATGAATTACCGCTATTCGTTAGCGAAAAGTGACCTATATCGACAAGTTGGTTTCAAAAATAACAGTATTAGAATTGGCGAACATCTTTCGACCTTAATTACTGTCTGTATTTCTTTCACCTTCTCTTTCGCTGTTTTGGTCTCCATCTTACTATTTAAGAACTACACCGCTAAAGACCCAATAGGGTTCTTGGCTTATCATTGGTATATAGTCTTATATTTTGTCGCCTTATTAGTGGGTGCTGGCCAATTCTTCTTATCATATTTACTTGTTTCGCGTAGCAATACATTTATTAACTCAGCGATCATGTTGTTCTTAGGCCAATTCTTCCTAAACTTCTTCCTCTTTGTCTGTGTTTCCTATATCAGATGTTCGGTTTCAGATGGTACACGCTTTGCCGAAGGCCCATCAATCATCGGGGCAATTGCTTGGGTCTCTACTTTATTCAACCAACTCATCTGTTCTGACAGAATTAGTTACTTTGAAACTTCAGATTTAGAAGGACTAGCATTGAATTTATCTGCTTTCTGGTCCGCTGTAGTGATATTCTTCTCTGTGGCAGCCTTGGGTCTTGTGGCCTTTATCTTAGAAAAAGATCCTTCCAGTGAATGGGCAGGTAAACCAGACACAGATAAACCATATCAAGAAATCATCTATCATGCTGGTTTTGCTACTATTGGTTTAGTCATTGGAACATTGTTAATTGAATCTTCTCTCTCACTCGTATTCGCGCTTTTGTTCTACCCAATATATATCGTTTCTTATTACACCTTCTATGGCTTATTACACAGAAACTTCAAACTAAAAGGTCGTCAAGCTGCAGTCCTCTTTGGTATCGCTGGATCAACAATCCTTTTCAGCATTATCTATACCACCGCTTGTTTCTACGCTGAAATTGCCCATGGCATGTAGTCGAGTGGTTGTATAACCTAGGAATATGCATTAAAATATACTAAAAGAAGGTATATGAATATGAAGGGACCTAGTGTTGCTGTTTTAAAAAAATATTTAACAGCGATGAGCAAAAACAAAGTCAAATATATGACTTGTGAAAGATTATCGCGTATCGTGGGTGTCTATCCAGAAGTCATCGCGGAGAATCTCTCCTATTTTGACCCAATCCTCAACATGGATCCTTCTTATGATTTGTTAGCCCTTATTCCTCAAATTAAACAATACATTCAAGATGAGGAAGAAAAGAAAGCTGCTCCTATTCATAAAGTCACCGCAACAAAAAGAGATGTGGTGGAATATGAATCCGTTAGTGATTTCGTCTATAAAAAGATGACTTTCGCCGGTATGGTGGACCGTAATCTTGTTCTAAATGAAAAAGATTTAAGGGTTCTCAAACGTCTCGTAAATGACGAATTAGCGGAACTTAAAAAGAAAAAATAATAAATAATTCGGACAAAAAACGAAAATCCTCCCTATTTAATTAATGGGAGGTTTTTAATTACACAAAGAGAAATATATAAATATGGTGTAATTATGATATACTTATGATAAAATTTGAATGGGATAAGACTAAAAACATCCTCAACATCAAGAAACATGGCATTGATTTTAATGAAGCGGCTACGGTTTTCCTTGATGATGAAGCTTTGCTGATTGAAGACGAAAAGCATAGTGGTGAAGAAGACAGATTTGTTTTATTAGGATTTAGTCAAAAAGCAAATCTACTAATTGTCTGTCATTGCTATCGCACTAATGAGGAAGTGATTAGGATTATCTCGGCTAGAAAAGCAACAAAAAACGAAACTAAACAGTATTTTGATGGGAGAAGATTATGAAAAAAGAATACGATTTCACAAACGCTAAGAAAAACCCATATGCGAGCAAATTAAAAAAGCAAATCACAATTAATCTAAACGAAGAAGTCTTGGTTTATTTTAAGAACATGTCTGAAGAAACAGGCATACCTTATCAATCATTGATAAATCTTTATTTATTAGACTGTGTCAATAATAAAAGAACTCTTAAATTTCTATAAAGGAAAATAACAATTTGTGTCCTTGTAAACGCGCATACATGCTCGTATAATATTATCGGTATTTTAGGAGGGATTTTACATGTCCGAAATTAAAAAGACCATGCTATCTGTCGACGGTAATACCGCAGCGGCATTAGGCTCTTACAATTATATTGAAGTCGCAGGCATCTACCCAATTACTCCATCCTCACCAATGGCGGAGAATATTGATGTCTATGCTTCCCAAGGCCGTAAGAACTTCTTTGGCTCCATCGTCAAAGTTAGTGAAATGCAATCCGAAGCTGGTGCTTCTGGTGCAGTCCACGGCGTCCTTCAAGCTGGTGGTTTAGCAGCTACATATACTGCTTCCCAAGGCTTATTATTAATGATTCCAAACATTTACAAATGGGTTGGTGAATTATTACCAGCCGTGTTACACGTTTCCGCTCGTAGTTTAGCGACACGTAGCTTATCTATCTTCGGTGATCACCAAGATATCTACGCTATTCGTCAAACAGGCATCGCAATGATCTGCTCACATTCTGTCCAAGAAATCGCTGACTTAACAAACGTTGCCCACTTAACAGCTATCGATGCTGAATATCCAGTTTGTCACTTCTTCGATGGTTTCAGAACTTCTCACGAAATTCAAAACGTCGAATTCATCGATGACAACGAATGGAAGAAATTACTTCCAATGGATAAGGTTGAAAAGTTCAGAGCTAGAGCTTTAAACCCACACACTCACCCAGTCACACGTGGTGGTGCGGAAAACGACGATATCTACTTCCAAGGTAGAGAAGCGCAAAACAAGAAAGTGGAAGAAGTCATTGAAGTTGCTGAAAAGTACTTCAAAGAAGCCACAAGACTCACAGGTCGTCCATACGCTCCATTCACCTACTATGGTGACAAGAACGCTGATAGAGTCATCATCGCTATGGGTTCTGTTACAGAAACCATCACCGAAGTTATCGATGACTTAAATAAGAAAGGCGAAAAACTTGGTCTTATCAAAGTCCATCTCTATC
>CAMZGG010000037.1 GCA_947306345.1 uncultured Caryophanales bacterium | reverse complement strand
ATTACGCATCCATGGTAAGGATGAATCGGTGGTCCGATTCCGCCAGGGGGCACCAGCTAAGATTAAATGAATTGATATGTTAGTATCAATTCTTTTTTATTTTATAAAAAAATAAATGGTGTATAATACCTTCGTTAAAAAGGAAAGATTTATGAGAGAAACAAAATTATTAAACACAAAACTAAAAACCATTCTCGCCGTACTAATCATCTATGTGATTTGCTTTGCCTTCCGTGCTTTAGAGTACTTTGTCATTCGCACTGATAGAACATTCTTTGGTGAAGCCTTCATCCATAAGCTCATTGGTATTGGCATTATGATTGCTGCAGTCTTTATCTTCCATTACAGATTTGAAGATATTGGCTTTAAAACCGGTAAGTCATTCTTCGATATATTAAAAGGTTTAATCTTTGGTATCGCTGTATTTACTGTTGCTTATGGTACAGAAATCATCATCTTAGCGGCCTCTAACAATTTACAAGCAGTGGAATTCTATGTCACAGCTTATTCAGTTGATGCAGGTACAGAAGTGAAACGTACAGGTATCTTCTTCTTAGTGTGCGCTATTGGAAACGTTATAAACGTTTTAATGGAAGAAGGTGTCTTTAGAGGACTGTTCCAAAAGATGCTTAGTGATAAGTATAAATGGTTAATCGCTGGTATTATTGCCTCCCTTTTATTTGGCTTATGGCACATTATGGCGCCTTTAAGAAGCTTAATTGAAGGTAATAAAACCGTTGGTGGCTTCATTGGTGAATCAGCGATGCTTATTGGTACATCCGCTTTAGTGGGCTTCAAATTTGTCTTAATGGGCAAAATCACTGGTAATCTTTATATGGGTATGGGTGATCACTTTGTGAATAACACAATTGTTAACATCCTCCACGTTATCAATAAAGAAAACGAAGCGGATCAATTACAAGTTATTAGAATTTCCATTGCTCAATCTGTTTCATTTATTGCCGTACTTATTTGGTTCTTTATTGATAAGAAACTCAAAGCCAAAGCAGCTACGCAACAAGAAGCGGCTATCTAAATATTTAGATATTTCTTCATGCAGTGGTGCGGCAAACGTAGTGTGGTGTAGCAGCCTAGTTATTAAACAAAAACAAAGCCCTGCTTGATTGCAGAGCTTTTTTCTTGCTGTATTCTATGGTTTTTTACTTATATCTAAGATATAATCAATTAAAGATATGAAAACATTTGATAAAGTGCATTTCAAAGGCATGTTTAGAAAGTATCAACAAAGAATTCTAAACAATGCTGATCGCTATTTATTAAACGGCAAAATCAATATCGTTGCCGCTCCAGGAAGTGGTAAAACCATTCTTGGCTTAGAACTGATTAAAAGATTAGATGCGCCTACGATCATTCTTTCACCAACCACAACGATTAAGTATCAGTGGGGTGATAGATTTAAAGATGGCTTTTTAGACGAAGGTGAAAAGATTGATGACTATTTTTCTTATGACTTACATGAGATTACATTAATTAACTCTATTACCTACCAAGCTCTTCACTCCATTATGAATAAGCTTCCTTTGGAAGAAGATGGTGTAGTTACCGATTATTCTGACTTAGATATCTTTGAGCTAGTAAGAAAATATAACGTTAAAACCATCTGCTTAGATGAAGCCCATCACCTACAAAACGAATGGCAAAAGTCTCTAGAGAAGTTTATCGAACAACTCGGTGAAGATGTCAAAGTAGTGGCCTTAACTGCCACTCCACCATACGACGCTAATAAAGCGGAATGGGACCGCTATGAAAAAGTGTGTGGTCCAATTGATGAAGAAATATTTGTTCCTGAACTTGTTAAAGAAGGAACACTTTGCCCACATCAAGACTACGTTTACTTTAACTATCCGACTAAAGAAGAAACAGCAGTCTTTACCACATATAAAAACAAAGTCTTAAATGCCATCAAAGAGTTTAAAAAACTCGATGTTATTGAAAATATACACGCGAATATCGTTAACGCTTTCTATAACGATAAAGAATACTTCTATGACAATGCCGAACCTTTCGCGTTGCTTTTAGCAATCATTGCCTCTTCTGGCATAGAAGTGGAATCAAAAATCATTAAACACATCACTGGTAAGAAAGGCTTACCAACCTTAACAGTGGCCTCTTATGAAAGAGCGATTACTTTCTGCTTGGAAGATGAAAAGATCACTACTGAAAAGGAAAAAGAACGCATCGTTAAGCTATTAAAAACCAACTCCGTTTATGAAAGAAATAAAGTCAACTTTACCTTAAAAGATGCGATGAAGCATAAACTCATTAGTTCCATCGGTAAACTAGATAGCATCGCTAAAATCACCGAAGCGGAATCTAATAACATGGGTGAAAACTTAAGATTATTAATCTTAACTGACTATATTAAAAAGGAATCAATCAAAGATTTATTCAATGATAATATCTCCTTACAAATCAGTGTGGTATCAATCTTTGAAGTCTTAGTGAAAGCTAATCCTAACTATCGAATGGGTATCCTTTCTGGTAATTTAATTGTTTTACCTCTTGACTGTAAGGATCAGTTCCCTGGTAGAAGAGTTAAATGTAATAGAATTGGCGACACTAATTACGCAGAGTTTGTTTTCGCCGCCTCTTTACACAATAAAGATAAGGTCGAATTAGTGGCTAAACTCTTTGAAAAAGGTGTTATTAATATCATTATTGGCACTAAATCATTATTAGGTGAAGGCTGGGATTCCCCATGCATCAACACCCTTATTCTTGCGAGTTTCGTGGGTAGCTTTATGCTCTCTAACCAAATGCGTGGTAGAGCCATTAGAATGGATCGAAAGAATCCAAATAAAGTCGCTAACATCTGGCATTTAGCGACATTAGAACCTGAATACATTTTTGAATATAAATTCTTTGATTCCTTAAAGATTAAAAAAGAAACTGACTTTAGTCAGATTACTTCATATGACTACGAAGTCTTACAAAGAAGATTTGATTGCTTCGTCGGTCCTAACTATGAAACAGGAGAAATCGAAAGTGGTATAGAACGTTTAACTACTATCCTTCCTCCTTATAACGAAAGTGGCTTTGATAGAATTAACTATTTAATGCTTTCTCAAGCCGCGAAACGTGATGACACAAATAACAAGTGGGATACCTCATTAAAGAAGAACTTCAAAGCGGTTGAAGAAATAACTATTCCAAGAGAAGTAGTCATTCCTCCATTTGCCTATATTAACGTCTTTGGATTAATTCTTTATGGCCTATTCGACTCTGCTGCTTTAGCAGGTTTTAGTGTTTCTATAAGCTCATTAATAAGTTCAGTCCGTCTTGCTGATTCAAAAGGCTTATTAGTGGCAACCTTGGTCATGATAATGATGATTATTGTTATGGTGATCTTCTCTTTCTTCTTAGGCAAGCTCATCCGTCTCGCGGTTACGCATTCCTCCCCTAAAAAGAATATGACATTTATCGCTAAAGCTCTGCTTAATACCTTACAATACTGTAATTTCATCAGTGATAGAGCCATCCTCAATATTATGGGTGATGATTTATTTATTGGTATTTCCTTAAAAGAAGCCAGTAGATTTGAACAAAACTTATTTAATGAAGCGATTAATGAGATGTTCTCACCAATCGATAATCCAAGATACTTACTAATCTTAGAAAAGAAAGGCCATCTTAAATACGAACAATCATATTCTTGCCCATCTATCTTAGGTAAGAAGAAAGCAATGGTGGACCTCTTCGCCACAAACCTCATCGGTAAAGTAGGCACATTTAAAGTTATCTATACAAGAAGTGATGAAGGAAGAAATCTCATCTTAAAATGTCGTAAGAGATCAATCCTTAACGAAAACGATAGAATGCTTAAAAAAGCCATGAAGAAAAAGATTAGAATCATGTAATAACACGAGAAAAGGAGAAAAGTATGTACGAATACAAAGTGGAAACTTACAAAGTAAAAGATGCAGAAGAAGCGATGAACAAACTCGCTAAAGATGGTTGGAGAGTCATCACCGTCAGTCCTAATATGGCCATGGGCTATGGCGTAGTGGTGACTTTTGAACGCGAAAAACAATAATTGATAAAAAAGCAAAATAAAAACGGAGGTCAATGACTTCCGTTTTATCTTTTTTCAGAAAACTATTTTCTTTCTTCAAGGATTTCAGCGCGGCGAACTTTGGCTAATTTAGCAAGTTCCATTAAGGCCTTACGAGCACGACCACCAGCAGCTTTGTTGCCCTTTTCAACGAATTTTTCGTTTTCTTCGACGAAAGCTTCGTAAGCAGCTTTAATTTGTTCAACTGTTGACATTATGTATATGCTTCCTTTCTCTATTAATTTATTACAAAAATGCCTTCTAGCACAATATTTATTGGTTTTTTGTTGAAAATAAAGACAATCATAATACTTGGAATTATGACATTTTCGTGTTTTTCTTAATTAGTGCTTGTTATTAGAAAATTTCTCGATAGAATGAAAGAAAAAAGTTAAGGAACTATCAAATATGAGAAAATGTTCAACAGTATTTACCTGGATTGGTGGTATTCTTAGTCCAATTATTCTTATCGTTAGAGGCTTCATGGGTGTCATCCCAACCGAAGTCCAAACCAGTCCATATTCTTATTACACAAAAATAGAGTATGTGACTCCAGGATGGCTATGGGCAATCTTCATCGCTTTAATTGTTTTAGATATCATTGGCCTTATCTGGAGAGAAGTTTCTTTGAGAAATGGCAAGAAAATCGGCTGTGGTATTTTCACCATCATCTTCGTCAGTAAAGTGGGCGGTATCCTCACTCTTTGCATCCCAGACGAACAATTATATTAAGCAAAAAAATATAACATTAACAAAGAAATAGCATAAAATTGCTATTTTTTTGTTTTCTCCATCATTTATTTCTTTTTTCTTAATAAATATATAGGCATAATAGAAAACGTTGAGTTTATTAAGGAGTACATAATGAGAAAGTTTATTAGAGAAACATTAAAACCTTACGATTTTCAGTTTGAAAGAAATGCTGGATATGGTGTCATTAACGGCTACGAAGTTAATGTGACCATCAATCCATATATTGGTCCTTCATTTCTATTTTCAACTTACTTGCCAATGGAAAAGAAAAAAGAAGTGGCAAGCAGAATCGTTGCTTTATCCGGTTCTAAGTTAAGAGCCAGTGCCCATGAACAAGGCATTATTCTTAACATGGCCTATGCTGGCACAATCTTCACTTATCCAAAGAGATTTAATGAAGTGTTGCCTTTTGTGTTCCAAGCCTTAGAGGAATACGAAGCCCCTAAAAACAACATCTGCCCTCAAACAGGTGAAGAATTAACAGAAGAAAATTCAAAACTTGCGAGACTTCCTAAATCTGAATTTAAAGTCCGTATGTCTAGTAGTGGTGTAACAGCATTAAACGCTGACATTAACAAGAGCAATGAAGATTATAAAAACGCCCCTAATAACTATGGTAGAGGTTTCCTTGGCATCTTAATTGGCGCACTTGCTGGCGCTATATTGACAGTGGTCTTTGGCCTCATGGGCTTTATTACCTTTATCGCTCCTATTGGCGCAATTATATTGGGCACATTCTTATATAGAAAATTTGGTGGTAAACCAAATGCCGTGATGATTGTCATGAGTTTTATCATTACACTTATTACAATCTTCTGTGCCTTCATTATTGTTTATGTCGTCACCGCAACTACAATATGCTTGCAAGCCGGTGTTGATAAGAGTGGCTTTGAAGCCTTAAAGACTTGCTTAGAATTATCTGAGGAATTTGAAAGAACATTCTATCTTGATTTAGGCATGAACGGACTCTTTGTCCTTGGTGCGGAAGCTGGATCAATTGCCTTCTTAGTCAGATCCATCAGAAGACCAAAAACTGTCTAGTGTAATTACAAAAAACCTTGTAGTATACTAATAAATATGAAACCCGAAATAAAAAGAACTGGTGCGATTATTATTGGTTCAGTATGCATTTTAAGCGCGATACTACTAGTTTTAATTGTTGTTGGTGTCATCAACGGCACTAGTGATTTTGAAGAAGAACAGCTTGGCTTTGTTATAGCGTTCGTCGCCATAGTGTGCACTGCATTATTAGCCTTTGGCATCAGCACTCTTGTGATTGGACTTAGAGCTTATAAATCCATGAAGAAGGGCAGAGCAAGAGAAGGTAAAATTGTTGATATTTCTGATATAAATGGTAGATACTTCTATAAAGCAGTGACCATTTCCTACTATGGTGAATCGGGTGAAAAATACGAATTAATCTTTGACTGTAACGTGACGTACGCTGAGAAATTAAAGGTCGGACAATACATCGAATGTTTTGTTCTAGGAGAGACCTGTTACGTCAACACGGATAACATCAAAGTGGTCCGAGAAGCGGAAGAAGAATTAAACTTTGAATAGAAAGAGAATTGATGTGAAAGCATCAGTTCTTTTTTATTTTTTCGATATTTATTGAAAACGCTATAAAAATATAGATAATTAAAAGCGATGGCTTAGCCATAAGAGGAAAATAAAATGAGAAGACGTCAAGGTAGCATTGCTGGTGGTATTATCATGCTTGTGCTTGGTGCACTTTTTGCCACTGGTCTTATTTTTATGCTCGCGTTTTTTTCATCAAATAGTTATAAACCATTGCACGCTTTTCAACTAGGAATGTTTATATTCATAACAGTTGTGTTTATAGTCTCAGGCATTTTACTAATTGTGCGTGGCAGACAAGATAGAGAGATCATTCAAACTGGACATCCTGGTCGTTGCACAATTGAAGAAATACACTGGATGCCTTCGCGTTATGGTCGTGTTTATACAATGACCGTCTCCTGTGAAGGAGATGATGGCTTAATGAACGAAACCGTCGTGCCTCTAGGCCGTATGGACACAAGTGTCTTAAAAGTAGGCATGGTTATAGAATGCATTATTTCTGATGATAGATGTTATGTCGATGCGAGAAATATCAATATCATCTCTAATACAAGAAACGGAGACGAACTAGAATGATGTTACCAACGGGAATTAAAAATCAAGGAAGCATCGGTGGTGGTATCGCCATGATTGTGATTGGCGCGGTTATCTCAGCAGTAGGTATTTTTGTGGCATGGTATGTGATACGTACCCAATCAATGAGCATACTCATGATACCTGTTTCATTCTTCTATCTTATCTCTATCACATCAATCATCTGTGGTGTCGTTACTTTAGTAAAAGGTATTAAGGGACGCAAGATAATGGAACAAGGCACTAAGCGTCCTGCTACTATCGTTGATAAGTACTATACCCATAGTCATCAAAATCACGCGAATGTTCATCACTACATTGTGATTAGTTATAAAAGTGATACCAATCAAGAACGTCAACTAAGAGTGCAACTCAACAATCGCAATGCCTATCGTTTAGAAAGAGGCATGACCATTGAATGCTATGTGCTTGGCGAAGACTGCTATGTTGATTTAAAAAACGAAGTCAGAATCCTTAAAGAACCAGAGGGTAATGAGGGCTTCAAAAATCCGTTCTTCTAGAGCTAATAAAAGACACCAAAGAGGTGCCTTTTTAGTATTTAAAATTGTTTTGAACGATTCTTATTGAATATTTATGTATTTTTATGTATATTTATCACGAATGGAGGTAGTGTTATGTCATTAATTAGATGCCCAGAATGTAAACAACCAATGTCTGATACTATTTCAGTTTGCCCTCACTGTGGTTACAACTTAAGTGATGAAGAAAAAGTCAAAGCTTATGGTGAGGCAATTCTTAATCCAATTGATATGAATGAAGTGGAAACAAAAGTGGTGAAGGAAGTTAAAGAGATTCCTAATTACTTAGAAAGTGAAGCGACCGCGAGAATTGATGGAAGAACCTATGTTAATGGTCATCTTAAGATTCATAATGGTATTATCTCCTTTAAAAAAGGTGATTCTTATTGGAATAGAAGGTATACATTCCCTCCAGAATGGGAAGATCTCTTCAATATCAAAAACGTTAAGGCCATGAGAATCGCTAGTCTGGAAGAGTGGGGCGGAGGTGAAGCGACTGTCAAGACCTTCATTATCAAAACCAAAACTGGAAGAATTGCTTATTTTTCACCAGTGGATTTTAAAAGATTTGAAGAATACTTCGCCGCCTTTGATATTCCAAAATTAACTGATGAAGAATTAGGTTTACCAAAAGAAAAGATTAAGTACACAATGAACCATGACACAAAAGTGGGGATGACTGTCTTCTTTATTGTCATTGGTATGCTTATTTTGTTTAGTATCATCTTTTCAATCGCGATATCATCGATTAAATAAAATCAAATTTTTCAACATTGCACCTAGTTTTTTGTTTACTACTAGAAATTTAAATGCCAGCTATAAGCTGGTTTTTTATTCATTCGCAATATTGTCATTAAAATTAATAAAAAAGTTTACAAAATTTATAGAATAGTTCACATAATCTTTGCATTTTTTATATATGTTTTTGGTAAAAACACGATATAATGGCAATAAATTAAGGTTCATTTAAGGTTCATCATATTTTTAGGGTGTGCCTTTAATAACCTGAGAGAAAAGGAGTTATGATAATGAAAAAAATGAAAGTTCTTCTTCCATTTGCTGTCGTTGGCTTAATGTTATCTTTAGGCGCATGCGGTGGCCCAGGTGGAGGGGACAGTGGTAAATCAACCACATCATCAGTGGCACCACAACCAAAGGTGACAGTTAAAACCGCTGATGACAAATCATCATTAACACTTGTTGTCGGTGAAAATGGACAACTCAAGGCCAGTGAAGAAGGCGTCACATGGGCAAGTAACAACGAAAAGGTCGCGACTGTCGATCAAACAGGTAAAGTTACTGCTGTTAGTGCTGGTACAGCCAAAATCACAGCCGCTAAAGAAGGTTTCAAAACTGGTGAATTAACAGTTACTGTTAATAGAAAACCTCCAATCGCCACATTACACATGGAAGATGCTGACCACAATGCCGCTGATGGCTTCTGGTATAACAGCAATCGTGGTCCAGAACTCACCCCAGTTTATGAAAAGAGTTCCGCATCCGATGGTACATGTATCGGTTACTTCGGTGAAGGTGACGTCGAAATCTTAAAGTTTACAAGCAGTGCCGCTATTAAAGCTGAATTAGTGCTCACAATGGGTCACAATAGTTCATTTGAATCCTTAGCGACAATTATGGATGCCAAATTGAACAATGCCGCTATCTCATTAGAAAATGTTGCGTACAATTCTGATAGTGATGGTCAAGGTGGCTATACCTTCCAAGGTGTCTCCTTAGGAGAATTCGACCTTGTCGCTGGTGAAAACGCATTAGAATTTGATTTAAAAGGTAATGCTCCATACTTAGATGACTTAATGATTTATTCTGAAACTGCGGCTACAATTGCTAAAGTTGATGCTCCAGCCAAAGAAACAATCGTTATGACAAATAGCGAAGAATCCTTAGCCCTTACCGCTGAAGATACACTTCAACTTACCTCCGCTACAACTGGTCTTTCTTATCATTCCAGAAGCGAAAGTGTTGCTACTGTTGATGAAAACGGTTTAGTTACTGCTGTTGCTAAAGGTAGTGCAGTTATCGAAGTTTATAAAGCCGGTATGATTTCTACAAAAGTCACTGTCACTGTTGCAGAAAAAGTTGCTGCTGGTGAAATTAGAGCCCAAGCTGAAGATGGTACATGTGAAGGCGCCGCTATTGGTGAAGCTGACACAAAGATCATCAAGAGAAGCACAAGTACAGGTGAAACTTGTACCGCTCAATGGGAAGCCGAAGCAGTCTTAACAATTAAGTTCAACGCTGAAAAAGCTGGTGCTTATAGTGTTTACCTCAATGGTAGAGCAGGTGGCCAATATGGCACAGTCAATATCGATGACTTAAAAGCCGTTATCGAAGTTAAAGTCAATAACGTCGCCATCGCTATTCCAGATGCCTTGGCAATTTCTGGTCGTACATTCACAGATTACCTTTTAGGTAATGCTAACCTCACAGTTGGTGAAAACACCATCGAAGTTAAAGCAATCGGTGAAAGTGATACCGCTCCAAACATCGACTTCTTCAAATTAGTGCCAAACGCTTAATTGCTTATAAACATTGATTATTTATCTAGATAGTGGTGTCCTTTGGGATGCCACTTTTTTAATAGCCATATCGTTTTCTATTAAGCGCTAAGAAAATTGTTCCTAAACCAACATTTAATAACTCACCTGCGGTTAAGGCCCACCAAATGGAAGCATCACCAAAGAGAATTGGGAATAAGAAAGCAAATCCTATTTGGAATATTAAAGTTCTACATAATGAGATAATCGCTGAAACTGCGCCATTATTAAGTGCGGTAAAAAATGAGGAAGTGAACATAGAATAGCCTAAGGCTAAATATGTAAATGAATAGATAATAGAGGCTTGAATAATAAGATTAATTAAATCGGTTTCCCCATGGCCAAATAAATGAGCGAAAGGCACCGATAAAGAAAGAGATAAAATAAACATTGCGATGCCTAAAACACCCATTGATGTCCAACTTTTCTTTAGAATGTTATGTAATTCTTGCTTATTCTTTGCACCATAGTTATAGCCAATAGGAGGCGCCATACCAATGGAGTAACCAATAAATATCGCTG
>CAMZGG010000036.1 GCA_947306345.1 uncultured Caryophanales bacterium | reverse complement strand
ACGCTCCAACAAAAGATAAAGCCTTCGGTAAAACATATACCATTCAATACTTAGGTAATGTTGTGGGTGGAAAACAAGTCACACACTTAAATGTCACTATGGACAGAATGAAAGAACTCATCTTAAAGCAATTAAAAGATGATCGTATTGTTTGGTTCGGTAGTGATGTCGGTTTCTATAGAGAAAACGACGAAGGCGTCTGGGATGATACAAGATTTGACCTCAATACACCTTTCGGTTTAGACCTTAAGATGAACAAAGGTGAATCCTTAGATTACCATGCTTCACAAATGAACCATGCGATGTGTATCACTGGTGTTTCCTTCAAAGAAGGAACTCCAAGCAAATGGAAAATTGAAAACTCTTGGGGTAAAGACCGCGCTAGAGATGGTTACTATATGATGTCTGCTTCCTGGTTTGACCAATTCGTCTACCAAGCGGTCGTTGACAAGAAATACTTAAACGAAGAAGAATTAAAAGCCCTCAAAGGTGAAGCCGTGGTCTTAAAACCATGGGATCCAATGGGCTCTCTCGCGGACTAATACATGCAGAATTTTCAGCTTTATTTATTCGACTTTGATGGAACGTTATTTGATACGCTTCCATCCTCAAAATACGTCTTCAAAAAGGCCTATGAAAACATGTGTTATCAAGTGAATGAAGATGATATTTTAGGTTTTACTCGTGAACCAATTCCTGATAGTTATAAACGCTTAGGCTTTCCAAAGGAAAGATATCACGCTTTTATTGAAGATATTAATAAATATGTTAACTCTCAAGAAAGCGTTGATCTCACTGATATCTATGATGATACTTACGATACCATCATCGATTTAAGAATGAGCGAAGCGGACTTAGCCATTGTCACTAGTAACCACGCCACTCACGTTAGAGATGTCTTAAAGAAATTTGATATGCAAAAAGATTTCTTCAAAGAAATAGTCGGTAATAAAGAAGCTCCTATTCCAAAACCAAATCCTCAGCCTATTTTAAAGGCTTTAGAAATGCTTAACTATCAGGGTGATAAGAAAGACGTTTGTTATGTTGGTGATTCACTCAATGACTGCCTTGCGGCCACAAACGCTGGTATCACACCAATTTTACTCGATAGAGACAACGAATATCCTGACACAAAATATTTAAGAATTCGTTCACTAAACGAACTCCTTTCCTAAATAATTCTTTAATTATCATTAAAAATCCGTATAATTGGTATTAACCTGTTTTTGAATATTTATGGCAAAAAATAAAAGGAGAAGAGGGGTCAGGACTTATCGCCCTCATGGTATTGCAACCATACTATACGCATTATTCGGTTTAGCCGTTCTTGGTGGCTTAGCCGCTTTTGTGCTTTTACCATTCTTTACATTCACCAAAAATGGTGTAAATACCACATTTAACGGTTTAGAATTCGTTGGTTTTAGTGTGAGAAAATACTTCTCTGAAGCTACTGCTTCATTCCAACCAAAATATGAAGAATTCCTACAATACTTTAATACAGGTGCACAACCAACAAACGAAATTTTAAAGGTTATCTTTAACTTCCATGAATATATCGAATTAGCCTTTGGCGCTTTATTCGGCTTAGTTGGTATCTTTGCTTTCGTTGAATTCTTACTTGCAATGGCAATGTTACTCTTCGGTAAGAGCAACCATCCAAAGGGCATTAAAATCTTTGCCTGGTTAATCTTCTGGTTCTTTGCGGCGACATTTGGCTTAATCTTCATGTATTTCTTCTTCTATCAACAAATCATTGGAGAAGTACAAGCAGCGAATAGCACAGATGATAAAATCGCGATTAACTTTGATTTAAAAGCTTTAATTGTTTTAGGTGGCATATTCCTAGTGGGTATCATTTTAGCCATCATTTATAGAGCAGCATTTAAAGATCGTGTGGCTTTATCTCGTGGCAAGAGAAGAGAAGAAGAAGGCGAAGAGGAACCTGAAATCGTTCCGTTTGCTTATACTCAACCAATGCCAAATCAACAACAAATGGCTGCTCAACCTCAACCACAACCTCAACAAATGAATAATAACAATGGTGGTTCCGTTATCACCATTGGTGATAGAGCATATACAAAGAACACTGAAATCACTACAGCAGCAATTCCTGAAGGAATTGCTTCTTTAGGTTCTTCTGCCTTTGCTAACTGCGTTAATTTAACTTCAGTGCAATTACCAGGTAGTTTACAAGAAATTGGTTTCAACTGTTTCTTTAATACTCCAAAACTTACTGACATCACTTTTAATGGCACAGTCGAAAGATGGAAGTGCGTTAAAAGAGGTAGTAACTGGCTTGCTAAAAGTGGCACTAAGACAATTAGATGCACAAACGGTAAGATTAACGTTAATCCTAACCATTAATTAGTTTTTTATGAAACCTGAATACGTTATAGACGATACAAAATATGTTTTAGGCACCGATAAGAACGGTAAAGTCCATTACATTAAAGAGATTCAAGAAGTTGTTCTCCCAATTGTTTTAGAAATTGACCGTGTTTGTCGTAAAAACAATATTCCATATGCTTTAGCCTTTGGTAGTGCTCTTGGTATTTATAATTATCAAGGATTCATCCCTTGGGATGATGATGTCGATATCGCTTTTAACTATGAAGACTTAGACCGTTTAATTGAAGCTTTCCAAAAAGATTTAAAACCAGAGTTTGTCGTGGAAGCATATGAAATTGATAAACGCTATAACCTCTTACAACCAACTTTAAAAGTGAAAAACAAATATGGTCCAACAATGGTGGATCAAAACTATAAACGTATGCCTGATAGAATCCATTCTTCTGATGGTTTCTTCGTCGATATGGTGGCAATGGTTGGTATGCCTGATGCGAAAACTCACTTAAAACTACTTCGTAGAAGTAGAAGAAGATTAGTGAGCTATGCGATTCAAGATTACATGTTTAATCACGATCCACTTAAGCTCAAGGCCAAAATGAAAGCGGACGAGAAGAAATACGCGGAGATGTATAAAGACGCTCCATACGTCTGTCAGACACCTCTTCTTCCGTTCCCATCACAAAAGAAGAACCTCTTACCAAGAGAAATGATTTATCCATTCAAAGAATACACATTTGAAGGACATAAGTTATATTCCTTCAACGATATTGAAGGATTCTGCCGTTTCTTCTTTGGTGATATTGGTCTTAGAAAATGGGACGGAGAAAAATGGATTGACGTCTATCCAAAAGAGAAGAGAAAAGTTAATCATATTAAAGCGTTCGATTTCGACAAAAAATAAAAACTATTTACATACGCGTAAATTCACGTATAATGAGTATGCTATTTAGCGCGAGCTAAGTAGTAAATACTCTGAATAAGAGTGGCCAAACAGCCACTCTTTGTTTTTGAAGGATATGGTCTTAAGCGAATTAAAGAAACTCATCGAAACAAAATTAAACACTCTTGGTTACGAACTAGTGGAATTTGGTTATGGTCAAGATACTTTAACTTTAGTGGTCGATAAGGAAAGTGAAATCGATATGAATATGATTGTCGATGTCACTAACGAATTAAACGTTTATCTCGATGAACTTAATCCATTTGAAAAACCATATACTTTGGATCTCTCTTCCTTAGGTGCTGAAAAGCCATTAAAAGTGGAAAGACTCAGTGCTTACGTTGGTAAATACGTTAACGTGCACTTAACTAATCCAATTAAAGGTGAAAACATCTATGAAGGTGATTTAAAGGAAGTGAATGATGATAAAATCATCATTACCTACCGTCAAAAGACCAGAAGTATTGATTTAGAGATATTGAAGAGCAATATCTATAAAATACGTTTAGCGATTAAATTTTAAGGAGTAAAAATTATGGCTATGAACGCAGTAGAATTCATTGCGGCTTTAGAAGAAATTGAAGCTAGCAAGGGAATTAGCAAAGAAACGATTCTTGATATGCTACAAGAATCACTTATCAAAGCTTATCGCAAACAACTCGGTGGTGACGACGCTGACGTCCGTGTCAATATTGACCCAGAAAAAGGCATTATTGATATGTGTCAAGTTAAAGCGGTCGTTGACGAAGTTGAAGACGATTTCTTACAAATCAGTGTGCAAGACGCAAATGACGCCGACAAATCCAAAAAGTATAAAGCCGGTGATGAATTTGCTATTCCTGCAACTATTGATGAATTAAAGAAAGCGACAGCGATGAGCGTTAAGAGCATGCTCAAACAAAAATTCGCCGAAGCTGAAAAGAGCATTCTTTACGAAACATTCAAAGACAAAATCGGTACCATCATCACTGGTAAGGTTGAAAAAGTTGATGATCGTGGTATCAGTGTCAACATTGTGAAAACAAGTGTCTTCTTACCAAAGAAAGAATTAATTGGTGATGAAAGATTCATCGTTGGTGAAACAATTAAGATCTATGTCGATGACGTTGCTAGTGGCACAAAAGGTGCACACATTGTTGTTTCCCGTAGTAAAGAAGGTTTCTTAAAATGCTTATTAGCGGAAGAAATCAGTGAAATCTACGATGGTACAGTCCAAGTTAAGGCCATCGCTCGTGAAGCTGGTGAAAGAAGCAAAGTTGCCGTTTATAGCAAAGATCCAACCATTGACCCAGCTGGTGCCTGTATTGGTAGCAATGGTGCTAGAATCCAAAAGGTTGTCAGCCAATTAGGTAATGGTGGCATAAATAAAGAAAAGATTGATATTATCGGATATTCCGATAACACCGCCTTATTCATCATGGAAGCTTTAAAACCTGCTCGTGTTGTAGGCGCTATCGTTGATGAAGAAAACAAGAGTGCTATTGCAATCGTCAATGACGATTCATTCTCTCTTGCTATTGGTCGTCGTGGTGTTAACGTCCGTTTAGCCGTTAAGTTAACTGGCTATAACATCGATGTTAAGACAGAAACCATGGCCGCCGAAGAAGGTCTTGAATACATTTCTCTTGAAGAAGCAACCGCTCAAGAAAATGCCAAGAAAGCCGAACAAATCCTCCTCAAGAAAGCCAGCGAAGAAAACGCTGCTCAACTCAACGTTTTACGTGGCTTACCAGAAGGCTATGTTGCGCCTCAAGACCGTGTTTATGAAGAAGAAGCTACCGCTGAAGATAATGCTGACTTAACAGAAGCTTTAGAAAACGAAGTTGAAAAGAAAGAAACAGTCGTTGAAGCTAAAGTTGAAGAAGTTAAACCAGTCGAAGAAGAAAAAGTGGAAGAAGCTAAAGTTGAAGTCGTTCCTGAAGTTAAGGAAGAAGTCAAGGAAGAACGCAAAGAGGTTAAAACAACAACTTCTATCGAAGACCTTGAAAAATCCCTCGCAGACGAAAGCGCTCGTAAAGCAAATAAAGGCGCTAAGAAGTCCTTCAAGAAGAACAATAAGAAAGCCGAAGAAGAAGCTGAAGAAGAAAATAAACCAGTTATTTCTACCGGTGAAAGAATGTCTATTTATACCGAAGAAGAACTTCGTGAAATGGAAGAAGAAGAAAAGTACGAAGACGAAGTCGAAGATGAAGATGTCGACTACGATGAGTACGATGAATACTACGACGATGATGGTAGATAATGAACAAAGTAATTACTAGAACTTGCATCGTTACTAGAAAGGCTTTATCTCGCGAAATGATGTTTAGAGTAGTTAAGACTCCTAATCACGAAATAAAGATTGATTCAACATATAAAGCCCAAGGTCGTGGCTGCTATCTTACTAAAGATAAGGATTTAATCCTTCTTGCTAAGAAAAGAGCTTTAATCGAAAGACATTTAAAAGTCAGTGACTGCCAAGCAGTCTATGACGAATTATTGAAAGATTTATAAGAAAGAAGGTGTTGTTGATGGCAAAGAATAACAAGAATAATTACGCCGCTCGTGAGACTAACGTTTCAACCAAAGTTAAGAGCGATCGTAGCAAATCAAAAGTTAATGGTGGTGTCTTCGTTTACACAGGTGCTATCAGTGCGGGTGAACTCGCAAAAACCATTAATGTCCCAATTGGTGATGTAATTAAATTTCTCTTCATGCAAGGTAAGATGGTTACCATCAACACAATTCTTGATGATGAACTAATTGGTCTTGTCTGTTTAGAGTTCGGCTATGACTTCCAAAAGAAAGTTATCGTCGCTGCTGAACACTTTGAAGACGTCGAAATTAACGACGACCCAAGTAAGTTAAAACCAAGACCTCCAGTTGTGACCATTATGGGTCACGTTGACCATGGTAAAACAACCCTTATTGACGCGATTAGAAATTCTAATCTTGTCGAAGGTGAATTCGGTGGTATCTCCCAAGAAATTGGTGCTTACCAAAAAGAAATCAATGGTCAAAAGATTACATTTATTGACACTCCTGGACACGAAGCTTTCACCCAAATGAGAGCTAGAGGTGCTGGTGTCACTGATATCGTCGTTTTAGTGGTCGCTGCCGATGATGGCGTTATGCCACAAACAATCGAAGCGATTGACCACGTTAAAGCGGCTGGTGTCCCAATTATTGTCGCCATTAACAAAATGGATAAGCCAGGTGCGGATCCAGAAAGAGTTAAAAACGAACTCATTGCGCACGATGTTATTTGTGAAGAGTTCGGTGGCGATGTCATCGCTGTGGAAATCTCAGCGAAAAAGAAAACCAATATCGATGGCTTATTAGAAAGTATCTTATTAGTCGCGGAAATGAAGGAATTAAAAGCTAATCCAGATCGTTACGCCTTAGGTACTGTCTTAGAAGCTAAGCTTGATAAAAACGAAGGTCCTAAAGCTACGCTTTTAGTTCAAAATGGTTCCCTTAGAGAAGGTGACTACCTTGTCGTTGGTACAACATATGGTAAAGCTAGAAGAATGACTAATGAATTTAGAAAAGTTCTTCAAGTTGCCACTCCAAGTACTCCAGTATCCATTATTGGTTTAAGTGAAGTCCCATTAGCGGGTGACCGTTTCATGGCCTTCTCTGAAGAAAGCGAAGCTAGAAGCATTGCCACAAAACGTAAACTTCTAAAAGAAGCTAGCGAAAGAAATAAAACAAGCGCTGCATCCTTAGATGACTTATTCAACCTTGCTAAAGAAGGTGAAGTCCAAAACTTAAACGTTATCGTTAAAGCGGAATCGACTGGTAGTGCAGAAGCTGTTAAAGCGTCCTTAGAAAAGCTCACAAACGACAAAATTAAGATTAACGTTGTCAGAGCCAGTTCAGGTGCTATCACTGAAAGTGATGTCCTTTTAGCCGGTGCTTCTCACGCGATTATTTATGGATTTAACGTTAGACCAGACGCTAAAACAAGAGCGAAAGCCCAAGAAGAAAAGGTTGAAATCAGATTGCACCGTATCATCTATGCTTTAATTGAAGAAATTCAAGCCGCGATGAAAGGTATGCTTGCCCCAACCATGGTGGAAAAAGTTCTTGGTCAAGCCGAAATTAGAAAACTCTTTAAGGTTTCTAAACTCGGTACTATCGCTGGTTGTATGGTCGTTGATGGTGTTATCAAAGCCAGTGGTGGCGTCCGTATCATGAGAGACGGCGTTGTTATCTATGAAGGTAAGCTTGCTTCCTTACAAAGAGAAAAAGACCTCGTTAAAGAAGTCAAAAACGGCTATGAATGCGGTATGCTTGTCGAAAACTTTAATGATATTAAAGAAGGCGACATCATTGAATCTTACGAAATGGTGGAACAAAGAGATTAATTATGGCTAATAAAGAAGAAAGAATTGCCGGTATTATACGTAAAAGCATCACCGAAATCATCACTATGGAATTAAAGAATCCACACCTTGGATTCGTCACTATTCCAGAAGTGAAAGTCAGTAAGGATTTCTCCTACGCAAAAGTGTATGTTTCCTTCATCGTTGAAGATGAAATCGAAGAAGGCATGAAAGCCTTAGAAAAGAGTAAGGGTTTCATTAGAAGCGGACTTGCCAAAAGACTTGATACCAGACGTTGTCCTGATCTCGTCTTCGTCCTTGATGAATCATTCAAAAGAGAAGCGCGTATTACCGAGCTATTAAATAAAGATAAAGAGAAGTAATTCACTTCTCTTTTTTTATGCTTTCTTAACCATTTTAATATGTTTGATATTGGCCTCGTAGAAGGTGTCCCCTTCTTCAGTGAAGCCAAGGTTTTTATAGTAATCAAGCAACTGATACTGCGCGTTAAAGTCAATCGTACAAGGATTAAAGTTTTCTTCTAATTTATTAACTAAATAATTGAAGGCTTGCTTACCAAACCCTTTATGACGATATTCTTTTAGAACAGCGAATCTTTCTAACTTAAATGTTCTATCACCCATCATACGGTAGCGAATCGTGCCGACAGGGGTTTCTTTATAATAAATCAAGAAATGTTTGGCTTCTTCCTCTTCGCTAGGAACAACTTCAATATCGTAAGGACAGTTTTGTTCACCAACAAAAACAATATTTCTTATATTTAAGACATTCATCATATCTATAGGAGTGGTGACTGGCTTTAAAGTCAAACCATCTTGATTGATTTGATGATATATTTCTTTACCCCAAATATCTTCTTTTTCATAGTTAGATAACATTGTTAACAAGTTATCTTTCGCTACTGGCCACTTCTTATAAATATCTTTTAAGAGGTTCTTCATATCCTCTCTTCTAGTGTGCATATTAGCAGGACAACCTGACGCTAAAACAGGAAGATTTTCTTCTCTTACGAGTTTAATGATGTCGCTTTCGCGGACATGAATGAGTGGTCTAATGAAGGTGATATCCGCTCTTTCTAAATGCATTTTTGGAGCAAAAGAAGCGACACGTCCACCAAATAAGCTATTCATCATGTATGTTTCAATCGCGTCATCCGCGTGATGAGCAAAGGATACTTTGTTAAAACCAAGTTCTTTAGCAATCTTGTTCATGGAGGCCTTTTTCATCCTTGAGCAGATGGAACATGGAAGATGTTCTTTGTCCTTTTGTTGGATTTGTAAAATGCGATAAACATCAGTGTTATCAACCACCATAAGTTTAAGACCTAAAGATTCACAGAATTTATTCATCTCATAAGGATTAAAGCCAGGGAAACCTAAATCGAGCATCACTGGTTGAATGACAAAGTCAGTATGAGAAAACTTTTGATATAAGCTCAAAGCATAAGTTAAAGCAACACTGTCTTTACCACCAGATAAACCAATCATGATTTTGTCACCATGGTTGATGAGATTGTACATTTGATCCGCTTTACGGATACAGGCTAAAACAGTCCTAATTGCTTTCATAACGAAATAATTATATTATTTTCGTGTGAGTTATAAAAGATGAAAGATGGATTCTTATTAATCGATAAAGAAAGTGACTATACTTCTAGAGATGTTTGCAATATCATCGCTAAGATTTTTGATGCGAAAAAAGTGGGCCATGCAGGAACGCTTGATCCTTTTGCGACTGGCTTATTAATCGTTGCTTTAAATAACGCTACTAAGACACTCACTTATATCGAAGGTCAATACAAGACTTATGAGGCTACTTTATTACTTGGCAAGAAGACCAGCAGTGGTGATTTAACCGGTGAAGAAATCGAAAATAAAGAAGTGCCTAATACAACTGAAGAAGATGTTAATAACATCTTTAATTCACTTATTGGCGAATCAGAACAAACAGTTCCAAAGACTTCCGCGGTGCATGTAAACGGTCGTAAGTTATATCATTACGCTCACCTTAATCAAGAAGTCGAATTACCAAAAAGAACCATTGATATTAAAGAGTTAGAATTACTGGAATTTAATCTTCCAGTCATTAGATTTAAAACCACAGTTTCTAAAGGTACATATGTTAGAACCTTAGGGGAAACAATCGCTGAGAGATTAGGCACAGTAGGACACCTCACCGCTTTAAGAAGAACTAAGATATTAGACTTAGAAGTTAGCAAAGCTAAAACTATCAAAGAACTTACTCAAGATTGTTTAATTCCAACAAGTGAAATCATCCAAAAATTTGTGCCTTTGATGTATCTTCCTAACGAGGTAGAACTTAAGAAAGCTAGACATGGTGGAAAGCTCTCTTTGAAATTATTCCCAGAAGTTCTAGATTTATTTTGTGTCATTGATGATAAAAAAACCGCTATCGCTATTTATAAATATAGCGAAATGGGGTATTATGAATGTGTAAGAGGCATTAATCGTGAAGATAATTGAGTTTGATATTACAAATACTCCCCTTAACGATAAAGACCTAGTGCTCTGTTTAGGTTTCTATGACGGACTACATTTAGGTCATCAAGATCTCATCAAAAAAGCAATAGCGACAGGTCTCCCAGTGGGGGTCATGACTTTTGATATTGCCCCAAGAGTGCTTCTTGGTAAAAAAGAGAATTACTGTATCACTTCCACATTTGATAAAGCGGACATCCTTGAAGATATGGGTGTCAAATTCCTTTATCTCATGCACTTTGATATGGAGACTTTAAAGGTCACAAAAGACGAATTTATCACCAGAGTTTTAAAACCACTCAATCCAAAGAAAATCTTTGTTGGTGATGACTATCGATTTGGCACTGGTGGTGAAGGTAATGCCGAATATCTAAAACGTTACTTCGATGTTGAGATTGTACCTTTAATGCGTATTGATGACGTCAAAATATCTTCTAAGAAGATAAGAGAATACATTGAAGCGGGACAAATGGAAAAAGCTTCCTACTTATTAGGTAGAGATTATCGTATCAGTGGCCTTGTCGTTGAAGGCAATCATAATGGTCGTAAAATCGACTTCCCAACCGCGAATTTAGACCTCTATTATCCATACGTTTTCCCTAAACAAGGTGTCTATATGGGTTATGCCTATTTCTTAAATCGTAAGAGAAAAGCCATTATCGCTGTGGGCACTCATCCAACCATCAATCAATTATTGAAACCAATCATTGAAGTACACATTATTGACTTCGATGAAGTCCTTTACGGAAGAGAACTTTACGTCGATTTCGTCTCCTATATGAGGCCAATTCAACAATTCGCTTCGATGGATGATTTAAAAGAACAATTACTAAAAGACGAAGAAAAAGCAAAAAACACTTTGCAATAGTGTAAAAAGAATATAAAATATTCAATGCGACTTTTCCCTAGGATAAACGAGTCCCTAACGTTGTTCCCGGAGATTAGTTAAGTAGAAAATTAGGAGGGTATTTCAATGGCGTTAACCAAAGAAAGAAAAGCCGAGCTCGTTAAGAAGT
>CAMZGG010000035.1 GCA_947306345.1 uncultured Caryophanales bacterium | reverse complement strand
TTTTAATGAAATTAAGGCAATCGGTCACCGTATCGTTCAAGGTGGTAAGTACTTCTCTGCTTCCGCATTATTTAACGAAGACACAGAAAAGAAGATTGAATCCTTAATTCCACTTGCCCCACTTCACAATGCCGCTCACTTAACATGTTTTAGAGCCTTCAAAGAAGCTCTTCCAAACTGCCCAGCGATCGCGACATTTGATACCGCTTTCCATCAAACAATGGAACCAGCGGATTATACATTCCCAATCCCTTACGAATTAACAGAAAAATATGACATTCGTAGATATGGTGCGCATGGTACATCCCATAAGTATTTAGCCCAAGAAGGTCTTAAATATTTATCAGGTGTTGAACATCCACGTATTATCTCCTGCCACATTGGCTCTGGTGCTTCCATTACTGCGATTAAAGACGGCAAATGTGTTGCTACCTCAATGGGTTTAACACCTTTAGGTGGCATCATGATGGGCACACGTACTGGTGATATGGATCCATCTGTTTTCAACTATGTTGTTAGTGTCACTGGTAAATCCGCTGAAGAAGTTTACCAAATGTTCAATAAGAAATCTGGTTTCTTAGGTGTGTCTGGCATTTCTAATGACTCTAGAGATGTTTTGGCCGCTGCTGAAGCTGGTGATAAACACGCCATCTTAGCTAACGAAATCTTCAATAGAAGAATTGCTGATTTCATCGGTCAATACTATGTGAGATTAGGTGGCTGTGACTTAATTATCTTCTCCGCAGGTATTGGTGAAAACGAACCAAGAACTCGTAGAGATGTTTGTAAGTTATTAGAAGAAGCCTTAGGCGTCAAAATTGATAACGAAATCAATATGCCAATTCATGGTAAAGAAGCCTTAATCTCCACTCCTGATAGTAAGATCAAAGTGGCTATCATTCCAACTGATGAAGAAGTGATGATTGCTCGTGATGCTTACGATATGTGTGTGAAAGGTAAATAATATGAAACTTGATTCCACTCTTGCTAATTTCATCAAACCAAACAAGAAAGAAATCACTCGTATTTTAAGCGCAATTAAACGCTATGATAGAATCGCTGTCTTTAGACATGCTATGCCTGACTTTGATGCACTTGGTTCTCAAATGGGCTTAGCCACATGGCTTAAAGATAACTTCCCAAATAAAGAAATCAGAGTCCTTGGTGATAACCATGTGACATTCACCCCACGCTTATATCCTGAAATGGATCGTTTAGACGAGGAGTGGTTCAAAGAACCATTCTTAGCCATTATTTTAGATACAGCAAACACTTCTCGTATTAGTGATCCAAGATGGAAAAAGGCTAAATTCAAAATCAAAATTGACCACCACCCAGAAGTGGAAAAATATGGCAAAGTGCAATTGGTGAGAACTGATGCCTGCGCCGCTGCGGAAATCGTTACTGACGTACTTCTCTCCTTTAAAGGAAACTATGTTATAAGTAAGTTAGCCGCTTCCTATTTATATTCTGGTATTGCGGGTGATTCTGGTAGATTCCAATATTCCTCCACTTCTAAAGCCACATTCATTACTGCTTCTTATTTATTAGAAGCTGGTATCGACTTAAGTGAAGTCTATAACAGAATGTATCAAAAGAAGCTTGATGACTTGAAAGTCACAGCCTATATTCTCAACCACTTTGATGTTTCCGAACATGGTATTGCCTATTACGTCTTACCAGCGGACATTCAAAAAGAACTCAACATCACTACTGAAAGAGGCAAAGAAAACGTTAACCTATTTTCTAACATTGAAGGCGTTAACGCTTGGTGCTCCATTACAGAGGATGTTAAGGACAATTGTTGGAGAGTTTCCATTCGTAGTAAAGCCAAAGCCATTAACGGTGTGGCCGCGAAATGGGAAGGCGGAGGTCACGCCCAAGCTAGTGGCGCGAAAATTAATAACCTTAGCCAACTTCCAGCCTTCATTAAAGACTTGGACGATTTGTTCCTAGAATAAAGAAAAAACGAACTTAAAAAGGTGCCTAAATGGTACCTTTTTTCTTTCTCTTTTATACGTAAGTGCGCTACAATAGGAGCATGAATAATTTCGTCCCACTACGTGTTGTATCTTGCTATTCTTTTTTACAAAGTGGCTTAACGATGGAAAGAATTGCGACAGGTGTTAGTAAGAACGCCTATTTTGGTGTGGGACTTTGTGATAAAGGTGTGATGTATGGTGTCCCGTCTTTCATCAAAGAGATGGAAGTTTTAGGTAAGCCCACTATTGTTGGTTTAGAAGTCAGTTTAGACAATGACACCTTAGGACTATATGCGATTAATGAGGATGGTTATCGTCATCTCCTTAAGATATCTACTGCTATTCAAAAGCAAGAATTCAATAAAGAGTTCTTAGAAAAGAACACTGAGGGATTACTCGCTATTATTGAGACTTCTAACGGTCAATTCAAAGACCTTTTCGTAGAAAAGAATGAAAGATTTGCTAAATATCTTCTTAACTGGAACAACCTCTTTAAGAGTGGTTTCTATTTAGGCATTGAAGTCGTTAAGAAAGAGGATGTTAAGTACGCGAATGAGATTAGAAAGTTTGCGAGTGAACACTCCTATGAAACAGTCGCGTTCCCTCAAATCAGATATCTCAAGAAAGACGATGCAATTGTTTTAAGAATCGCAGAAGCTATCGCTAACGAAGAACAGATCAAAGAAAAGAAAGCCATTGGCCAAGAATACTTTATGGCGATTTCTGATTATCAGAAAATCTATACTCCTAGAGAAATCTTAAATACCCAAAAGATTCTGGAAAAATCTAAGTTTGACTTCCATCAAAAAAGAGGGGAGTTATTCCACTACCCTGTTGAAGATAGTCCTAAAGCCTTAAAAGAAAACTGCTACCAAGCATTAAACAAACTAGGTTTAGATAAAAATGATGAATACACTAAGCGCTTAGATTACGAATTAGAAACAATTAATTCATTAGGCTACGCTGATTATTTTCTTATTGTTCAAGACTATGTTAGCTTTGCTAAAACTCACGATATCTTAGTGGGTCCTGGTAGAGGAAGCGCCGCTGGTAGCTTAGTCTCATACTTATTGAATATCACTGAAATTGATCCACTTAAGAACGGTCTTCAATTTGAAAGATTCTTAAACCCATATCGTAAAACAATGCCTGATATTGACGTTGACTTTATGGATATTAAGCGTGACTTAGTTGTGGATTATATGCGCGAGAAATACGGTAACGAGCATGTTGCTAATATCGTCACTTTCCAAACCATTCAAGCTAAACAATCTCTTAGAGATATTGGTAGAGTCTATGGCTATCCAAATAACGATATCGATTTACTCTCTAAACGTATCACTAATACTAAGTATTCTCTTAGAGAAGCCTATAAGAAATTACCTGAATTTAAGAAACTTGTTGATAGCGATAACTACTATTTAGAAATTGTCTCTTTAGCGAGTAAGATTGAAGGTCTAATTAGACAAAGTGGTTTACACGCTGCTGGTATCATTTTAAATAACAATTCCTTAGAGGAAGCTTTACCAATCCTTACTGATTTTAATAACCACTACATCTCGCAATATGAAATGGGTTACTTAGAAGAGCAAGGATTCTTAAAGATGGACTTCTTAGGTTTAAGAAACTTAACCACGATTGATTACTGTGTTGATTTAATCAAAAAGAACAATCCAGAAGCGAATATCGATGTAAAACATATTCCATACGATGACCCTAATGTTTATAAGCTTATTGCTTCTTTACAAACAATGGGTGTCTTTCAACTTGAAAGTTCTGGTATGAAAAGAGCGATTTCTATTCTTAAACCAAACTGCTTTAACGATATCGTTGCTTTATTAGCCTTATTTAGACCAGGACCAATGGATTCCATCAATACTTACGCTAAGCGTAAAGAAGGTAAAGAAAAGAATATCTATGATGATCCATGTCTTGAACCAATCTTAAAAGAAACATATGGCATTATCGTCTATCAGGAACAAGTGAATATGATTGCCACCACGATGGCGGGTTTCTCGATGGGCGAAGCTGATATGTTTAGAAGAGCGATTTCTAAAAAGGATATCGATAAACTTTTAGAAAGTGAAAAAGCCTTTATTGATGGCTCTATTAAACAAGGCCATAACGAAAAGACGGCGAAGAAAGTCTTTGACTTTATTAAGAAGTTTGCTAACTATGGCTTTAATAAATCTCACTCTGTGGCCTACTCTGTTATCGCCTGTCAAATGGCGTATCTTAAGTATTACTATCCACTTGAATTCTATGCCGCGATATTAGAAACAAGTAGCTCCACTAGCGACACTAAGTTCAATGAATATGTTAGTGAGATGAAGCAAAGAAATATTGCGATTATTTCTCCTAATATTAATAAGTCTGCGAAAGACTTTGTGGTGCAAAAAGATGGTTTATTATTCCCATTAAGTGCGATTAAGGGCATTAATGAACTATTTGTTAACGCCATCTTAGAAGAAAGAAATAACGGTGAATTTAAGGACTTCTTTGACTTTGTCGGTAGAATGTACCGCTTTAAGATTAACGAAGCCCAAATTAATAAATTAATTGACGCTGGATGTTTTGATACATTCAATCCATCAAGAGCGTCCTTTAGAGCGAGTATCAAGAGTGCTTTACAGTATGCTGAACTCGTCTTTAAAGAAAATGACCAACTTAATATTGGATTCTCTGATTTGATTACTCCATATCTAATCGAAGATTACGATGATCCACTAGAGAATTTAGATAAAGAATACGATGTGTTAGGAATTATGCTTTCTAATAACCCTCTCCACTATAAGACAGATATCTTAAGGGCGAAGAAGGTAACACCTATTATCGAGGCTAAAAACGAGTTTAAAGCCGTGATTGCCGGTATGGTGAGAAGTGTGAAAACTATCGCCACTAAGAAGGGCGCCACAATGGCGTTTGTCAAGATTATGGATGAGACCGATGAAATCGAACTCACCTTATTCCCAGAAGCTTATGTGGAAGGTATTTCGTTATTAGAAAAGAATTCTTTAATCATCGCCACTATTAAACGTGAACAACGTGATGATAATTATGACTTTATTTGCAATAAAGTAGAACCACTCGAGGAATAGATTATGCCAAAGATTACAATCATTGATGGAAACTCTTTGCTCTTTAGAGCATACTTCGCTACAGCGTACCCTGGTGTCGAGATTATGCGCACACAGGACGGTACACCTACGAACGCTATTTTTGCATTCTCTAGCATGATCAATAAAATCCTCTCCACTCTTAAAGCTGATGAAGGTTTAATGGTGGCTTTTGATGCTGGTAAAGATACCTTTAGAAAAGAACAACTCCAATCATATATAGCTAATAGAAAACCAACACCAGAAGATTTAGTGAGACAGTTCCCAATGGCTAGAGACTTCTTAAGAGCACTGGGTATTTTCCAATTCGAACAACATGGTTATGAAGGTGATGATATAGCTGGTACTGTCGCTAAACTCGCGGAAAAAGAAGGCTATCAAGTTACCATCTATACTAGTGATAGAGACTTCCTCCAACTCGTGGATAATAACATCACCGTTAATATCATTAGAAAAGGCATGTCAGATATCGTCGCGATGACCCCTGAAACAGTCAAAGAAATGTATGGTTTTGAGCCACTTCAAATCATTGACTATAAAGGCCTTAGAGGTGACGCGAGTGATAACCTACCAGGTATTAAAGGAATTGGTGAAAAAACTGCTGTTAAACTCATTCAAGAATACGGTAGTTTTGATAATATTATCGCTCATGCGAGTGAGATTAAAGGTAAACTTGGTGAGGCCATTATTGCTGACCAAGATACCGGTAGACTCTCTCGTGATTTAGCTATTATTAAAACAGATGTCCCACTTCCATTTGGGGTGAAGGAAACCATCTATCAAGGTTATGATTTCTCTTCCGTCAGTGAATACTGCCAAAAGTATGAACTCAAACAATTCATGTCTAAGATTGTCCAAAAATGGAAGAAGGTTGAACTAGAACAAACTGAGATTACTGTTAAGGTAGTTAGCTCCTTAAAAGAAGTCGGTAATCCTAAGGAAATTGGCTTAGCTTTAGACTACGCTGATGACAATTATTCCATGGGTTCTTTATATGGCTTAGCGGTTGCCACTGAAAGCGGTAATTACTATATCGCCTATGATGATTTCAAAAACGATCAATCAACATTAGATTTGCTTAAAAATCCTGATGTTAAGAAATACTGCTATGACTATAAAGCTATCAAAGTTGCTTTAGCGAAAAATGATATCGCTATTGCGGGTTTATACTTTGATTTACTTGTCGCCTCTTATCTCGTTGACTCTTCATTAAAGAATGATGTTGAAGTCGTTATGAATATATATGGCATTGACTTATCTAATGGCGCGGAAATGTTATCATTACTTAGTAATGAAGATAGTCAAAAGACCGGTAAGATTGCTTTCTTTAGCTGGAAATTATGCGCTAGAGTTACTGAAGAACTTAAGAAAACTGAATCCTTAAAACTATATCAAGAATTAGAAACACCACTTACAGATACCTTAGCGGATATGGAAATTGAAGGTTTCCCAATTGACGTTAAGGTACTCGATAGTTTTGGTGATGAATATAAGAAAAAAGCTAAAGAGTTAGAAGAAGAAATCTACGCTTTGGTGGGTATGAAATTTAATCTTGCTTCCCCTAAACAAATCGGCGAAGTTTTATTCGATAAATTAGGTCTTTCTTCTAATAGAAAACAATCCACTTCCGTTGAATTCTTGAAGGAAATTCAAGACGAACATCCAATCGTTGGAAAGATTTTAGAATATCGTAAATATTTCAAACTTATCACTACTTATGTAGAAGGTATCAAGAACCATATCTATCCTGACGGTAAGATTCACGCGAAGTTCAATCAAGCATTGACCACTACTGGAAGATTATCTTCTTCTGATCCAAACTTACAGAACATATCTGTGCGTGATGAAGAAGGTAAGCTCATTAGAAAAGCCTTCTACTACCAAGATGAAAACTATGAGATTTTATCTCTCGACTATTCACAAATTGAACTTAGAGTTTTAGCGGCTTTAAGTAACTGCCAAGCCCTTAAAGACATCTTCCTATCTCATGAAGATATTCACGCTGCTACTGCTAAGAAGATATTTAACCTTCAAGGAGAACCGACTTCCTTACAAAGAAGAAAGGCTAAAACCGTTAATTTCGGTGTTGTATATGGCATCTCTGATTGGGGCTTAGCGGAACAACTTGAAATCAATCCAAAAGAAGCTAAAGAAATTATTAATTCCTTCTATAGTTCTTATCCAGAAGTAGCGCAGTTCTTCCAAAAGATTGTTAGTGATGCCACTAGAGATGGATATGTTTCCACATTACTTGGAAGACGTAGATACTTAAGAGAACTCCACGACTCCAACTATAACGTGAGAGAATCCGCCAAGAGAGCGGCTATGAACGCTCCTGTTCAAGGTACCGCTGCGGACTTAATTAAATACGCTATGAATAAAGTCCATCAAGCTTTGCTTGATAATAAGTTAGAAACTAGAATGATTTGTCAAATCCACGACGAACTTATTTTTAGAGTTCCTAAGAAAGAAAAAGACGTCGCTTATAAATTAATTAAGGATATTATGGAAAACGCCTTATTTATCGATGTTCCATTAGAAGTTGATGGAGGATTCGGTAGAGATTGGTACGACGCTAAATAGGATTTAAATTATGCCAGAATTACCAGAAGTAGAAACAGTTAAAAATGTCTTATTACCAATTGTTAAAGATCGTAAGATTCTTTCTGTTGAAGTTTTAAGAAAATCGATTGTTAATAATCTAGAAAATGAATTCATTTCATTTTGTAAAAATGAAACATTTTTAAATATTACTAGAAGAGGTAAGTTCTTATTAATCCATTTAACCAATGATAAAGTCCTTATCTCCCATTTAAGAATGGAAGGTAAATATATCGAATTATTAGAGAGCGAAGAGAACACTAAGTATGCCCGTGTTGTCTTCCATCTCGATAACGGTCATAAACTCTGCTACGACGATTCAAGATCCTTCGGCAGAATGATTATGTCTGATGAAGCTAATTATCTTAAAGAAAAAGAGATTACTAAATTAGGACCAGAACCTTTTGAAGTTGATGATGTTTCTGACCTAGTGAAACAATGTCAAAAGATTAGCTTACCAATTAAGACTGCTTTACTTACTCAGACCCTTATCACAGGGCTTGGAAATATCTATGTTGATGAAGTTCTTTTCGCTAGCAAAATTCATCCTTTGACTCCAGCGAAATTCATCAGCAAAAATGAATGGGAAACCATCATCAAAGAATCAAAGAGAATTCTTACTGAAGCCATCAAAGCAGGAGGCTCCACAATCAAGAGCTATCACCCTGGCAAAGACATCTCAGGTGAATTCCAAACAAAACTCCTCGCATATGGTCGAAAAGGTGAAAAGTGTGTTTCACGTCACGCTTTTATGCGCTTTATTGCCGTAAATGGCCGTGGAACCACCTATTGTCCAAAGTGCCAAATTAAGCTTGGAGCCCCTATCAAAATTGCTATTGTGGGCAAGATTGCTTCAGGTAAATCCACTGTTCTAGACGAGTTCAAAAAGGGTGGTTACTGCACCATTTCTTCTGACGAAATTGTCCATGAACTTTACGCTGAAAAAGAGGTCCAAGATTTAATCAATAAACGTCTCAAAGTTAAGGGTGAGAAATCATTCATCGAGAACTTAAGAGAGCACATCACTAAACATCCATCTGACTTAGATAGATTAGAGAAGATCGTTCATCCATTAGTGAAGAAAGAAATTGAATCAACCTTTAAGAATTCAAAGTCTCCTTTACTAGTCGCGGAAGTTCCACTTCTCTTTAAAGCTAAGATGCAAGATATGTTTGATGTCATCATCGGTGTGGATATCAATGAAGATATTCAAATCAAAAGGCTCAAAGTTAGAGACCAAGAAAAAAGCGCTTTTTTAAAGCGCATTAATGATGAAAATAATTTGTTTGAAGAACATAGACTAGATTTAGACTTTATCATTATAAATAACGATACACTAGCCTATTTAAGAAAAGATACTAAAGCAATTATTGATAAATTGCTAAGTCGCCTAAATCCACTTCTTCACCGCACATCGATCTAATTGTCTTCACGATTTGTTTAGACATAATCGCACCAGCTTTTGAATTGCATTCATAGAGCACTTCAATATCATCTAATGAGAAGTTGCTGGTAAAGACTGTGAAGAGTCTTTTGTTATAACGTGATGAGATGATTTCATTGACGATAGCGTCTCTAATAAAATCATTCTTAAATTCATGACCAAAGTCATCGATAACTAAGACTGGAACTGTGCAGTATTGTTCTAATTTTTTCTTGAATTCTTCATTGTTTTTCTTGTTTAAGTCACTTAATTCAAGAATGCGTTTTGAAGCGTTCATGAAACAGATTGGAACTTTACCTTTGAGTTCTCTTTTGGCTAAGTCGATAGCCATCGCTGCAGCATAATATGACTTACCACTTCTCATGCCACCGGTTAAATAGATCCAGTTTGTATCTTCGTTTTTGATGTACTTGTAGTAAGTCTGTGTTGCTCTGGTTCTTCCTTTGGTCTTGTCAAGTTCTGACATTGTCACATCAAGCCATTCATTTGGGAAGTCTTGAATAATGAATTGTCTTTCAAAACTGACACGCTTAAGAAGTGTTGGACATGGAATGAGCTGAGTTTCCACGACACCATTTGCAAACGTTACTTTACTGGTTAAGTAAGCATTGTCTTTCTTACATTGCTTGAGACCTGGACAGTTTGAGCAGTAATTGATATCTCTAGCGAAATCAAATATCTTGATAATATTATTATCAATATCTTCTTCGCTCATGCCTAAGCTCTTACAATATTTCATGGCTTTCGGACATGTATGGACTACTTCTTTCATTTGATCCAATAAGGAGTCGTCTGCTGTGATTTTGAGATTGTTAACTTTAAGCCTTTCCACCGTCATCACCTCCGTTTAATTCATCCATTAATCTATCCCACTCTAATTCCCAATCACCATCATCAGAGGTACTTGGTTTATCGGTAGGTTTAATGCTCTCAACTGGGAGCACCATTTTCTTTGTTTGTTTCTTCCCGCGCGTTTTCTTATCTATCTTTCTTAAGTAGTTCATCGCATCCACGGCGGTTCTAGCGTTTTCTCTGACAAGAGATGCGGCAACTTTTTCCGCGTACGCTCTCGAGAGAACGTTATCCGCCTTCGTGAGTACGTAGTCAACGACTGCGTTAATCACTGGATTTGGAAGATGATAGTTCTTAGATAAATCATTGATTAATCTAATGTCTGCTGCGGCTGGCTTTGTACCATCTTGTAAGTAAGCCAGGTAATCTTTAGGAGCTTTTGTCTCCATGAGATTGATTTTCTTAGCAAGGTCACTTGAACCATTATTGAGGTTTGGTCCCTCATCTACAGTCTTACCTTTGTAGCGGTATTTGTAGTTGGTTCTTTCTTGCATGATCTTCGTCAACTTATCGAAGTCAATTCTTTGACCTTTTGGTTTCTCCAAGTCATAGACTTGATTGACCAAGTTCGCCGCTTCTTTTTCATCAACACCATTGAGTGTGGCAAGTCTTTCGACTTCCTTCATTTCTTCTTTTCTGAAGGCTGACTCTTTAAGCTGCGATATTTCCTTTAAGGAAGTGAAGAATTGTTCGTAAGAGAACTGACCTTTAATCTTGCCTCTGTTACGACCTTTGACCACTTGCTTATCACCAGCGGCTTCAACGAAGGCTTCATCATCAAGTTGTGGATGGAAGACTTCTGCGAAACTGGCGGTGATTTCTGCGCCATAATTTTGCTTAGCGTCTAGTAAGTAGATCTTCTTAAGTCTTGAGGCATTGCTTTCCCCGATACTTCTAATGAGCATGCCATATAGAAGTGTGTCATCGAAGAATCCACTTGGGGATTTAGGAGCGTATAGTTCGTAATGATAGATTTTGAAGTCTTCACCTTCACTAACGAATGTCTTGAGTAATCCCGCTGCTTCGAGGTATCTTCTCGCGTCTACGAACGCACTAGCGGGCATCCTCATACGTAGGAATACTTGCTCGTGAGTGCATAAAGGAGAGACTCTTTCGTTATTAGCTTCACTCCAAAGTGTCATGTACAAAGACAAGGCTTCGAAGCCAATCATTGGTTGGTAAAGATTACTCAATGTATCACGGTCATAGTCCGCGATAAGGGAGGCTAATCTAACTTCTAGAAAATCTTGATGTGCTAATACTTTCATAAGGGAGTCTTTCGATGTCGGTGACGCTATTATCACACATAGAAAAAGCAAAAGTAAAATGAAAAAGATATGCACATTTTTAGGCGCATACTTATCCACATCATGTGTATAAACATTTATACATAGTATAAATAAGTTGAAAAATCACGTTTTTTTGAAACTTATCCACATTAAAATTTGTGGAAAAAAGAGTTTTTGAAAACAAAAAGTGAAAAAAGAGTATATAATGTTAGCCGTAATAATAATTCTATTATTAGGGAGAAAACTGTCATGATTAGAAAAATTGCAATATTAACAAGCGGTGGCGATGCCCCAGGTATGAACGCGTGTTTACGCGCTTGCATCCGTGCAGGTTTATACCAAGGCAAAGAGATGTATGTCGTCTATGATGGCTTACGTGGATTA
>CAMZGG010000034.1 GCA_947306345.1 uncultured Caryophanales bacterium | reverse complement strand
GTCCACTTCACTGTCGAGGGGGCCCAATACGTCGCTGGTAGAGTCTGGGATATCGCTAAAGAACTCAAACTCTAAAAATATTTTTAAAAATAATTTTTTTCTCGAAAAATAGGTTTATAATACAAGCACTAGCCTCTTAAATTAAGAGAAATAGGTATAAAAATAGGTTATAAATACAGGAGTGTTTCTACTTCCTGTATTTATTTTTCTACGCACATTATATATAATGATTGCACTATGGGAAAAACGATTAGAATTATCAAACTTATCTCTTTTATCATCATCGCTATTGAAGTTCTTCTTGGCGGTGTCTTTTCCATTATCTATTTCAATAACTTCTTTGACTTCTACAATCAAGTGAAGCCTGAATATATCGCCATCACAATGGCTATCATTATCGCCGTTGACTGTTTATTTGTCTGGGTCATCATTTTAGTGCTCTCTTCCTTAAGACAAAAAACAGACTTAAAAGCCGCTGCTATTATTGGTAGTGACGTACAAGAAGCTTATAACTTTGCGATGATTGGTTTAGCCATTACTGATGACCAAAACGTTGTCTTATGGACCAATGACTTATTCAAATCCCGTCATATCGAAATCATGGATATGGATATCATTGAATGGCAACCAGAACTAGCGACATTAAGAGATATCGCTAATGGTGATCAAGTTGCTAAAGTCGTTGTTAACTCCAGAACATATCAAGTTAAGCTCCTTCAAGAAGCGGGCTTATGGATTTTTAAAGATATTACCGATTACGAATCAATTTATAACTATTCTAAAGACCAAGCACCTGTCGTTGGTATTTTAGCGATTGATAACTATGATGACGTTGTCCGTGGTGACGATGACTTCAACGACGTTGTGACTAAAGTTAAAAACGATATCTTTGCCTACGCTAAAGAATACGGCATTCTTCTTAGAAGAATTAAAGATGATAGTTACTCCATGTTATGCAACTATGAATCATTTGCCAAAATGGTGGAAGATAAGTTCTCCATTATTGATAAAGTACGTGGTGAATCCATCCGTGGTGAAATCCCATTAACTCTTTCTATGGGTTTGGCCCATGACTTCCCAGATGTTATTAAATTAAATGACCTCGCTAATGATGCTTTAGATATCGCTATGTCCCGTGGTGGTGACCAAGTGGTTGTTTCTGCTTATGGACAAGAAATGAAATTCTATGGTGGTAAATCTGAAGCTCAAGAAAAACGTAATAGAGTTAAGACTCGTGTTTTAGCAGACTCTCTCATCTCTTTAATCAATGCTTCTGACCGTGTCCTTATCATGGGCCATGCGATGATGGATATGGATGCTTTCGGTGCCTGTTTAGGTATGAAAGCTATCTGTAATCGTTTAAAGAAGAACTCTCGTATCGTCGTGGATTTAAAGAACACCGAATTCAAAACTAGATCCGCGATGACATCTTCCTTTGGTAAAGATGAATTAGATAAATTAGTTGTCACTTCTAAAGAAGCTGAAGACTTAATCAATGGTAATACACTATTAATCGTCGTTGATGTTCACACTCCAAACATGGTTATGGCGCCTAAACTCATTGATAAAGCGGCTAAAATCGTTGTTATCGACCACCATAGACGTGCCGAAGAATATATCGATTCTCCAGTTTTTAACCACATCGACCCAGCGGCATCTTCCGCTTGTGAATTAATCTCAGAATTCATTAGATTCTCATCTATCAACCCAAGAATTGAACTTCCAAGCACATACGCAACCATTATGCTCTCTGGTATCTTCCTAGATTCCTCTTACTTCAAATCTAGAAATACCGGTATTAGAACATTTGAAGCCGCGACTATTCTTAAAGAATATGGCGCTGATAACTCCTTAGCGGATGACTTCTTAAAAGATGACTATGAAGAGCATAAGGAAGTTACAGATATTACCACTAACTTAGAAACCCCATACTATGGTGTGGTTATCGCTACCGCTAATCCAGATCGTTTATACGACCATGCGACTATCGCTAAAGCGGCTAACCTCTGCTTATCATTCAAAGGTGTACACGCTGCCTTCGTTATGGGTAAAGTTAGTAACCGTGAATACCGCGTCTCAGCGCGTAGTGATGGCACAATCAATGTCTCATTACTTGCCGAACGACTCGGAGGTGGTGGTCACTTCACTTCCGCAGCCGTCACCTTTAACACAAGCGACCCACGTGAAGTGAAAAACGCTATCTTAGCGGTCTTAGAATCATCATTAACAGAAGCCACAAATAAGGGCTTACCAAAGAACAGTGAGGAGGATTAACGATATGAAAGTCATTTTATTAGCAGATGTCAAAAAACTCGGTAAAAAAGATCAAACAATCGAAGTCAGTGATGGCTACGCCGTTAATTTCCTTTTCCCTCGCAAATTAGCGGTTCAAGTCACTAAGAAAAGTGTCGAAGTTTTAGAAAATCAACAAGAAGAACGTAAAGAAAACGAAGCTAAAGCCAAAGCGGATGCTGAAGTCTTAGCCAAACGTTTAGATGAAATTACATTACCTTTCAAGGTAAAAACCGGTAGAGAAGGTAAACTCTTCGGTGCTATCTCTTTAAAACAAGTGACTGAAGAACTTGAAAAACAATACAAGATTAATATCGATAAAAGAAAGTTTATTGATAAAGGTCCACTCGATGTCCTAGGTTACTGGGATCTCAAAGTGGAATTACATAAAGGTGTTATCGCTAAAATTCATGTGCATATAGAAGGGGAGGAGAAATAGTATGGCCGTTAGCAAAAATAGTCGTGAACTCCCTTATAATGCGCAAGCGGAGCAAGCGGTTCTTGGTTCAGCATTATTATCAAGAGAATGCTTATATACCGTCTTCTCAAGACTAAATGAAGATGACTTCTTCCTTGGTAAACACCAACTCATTTATCGTGCAATTAGAAACTTGTTCGATAAAGAATTCGCGGTTGATGTTTTAACCGTGACTGAAGAACTCATGAATATGAAAGAACTCGAAACCATCGGTGGTGTTGAATACCTTCAACAATGTTCCGATGCGATGGTCGCTCTTTCTAGTATTGATTACTACATCAACATCGTTAATGACCAATCCGTCATGAGAAAGCTTATTCAATCATGCCGTGACATTGATGCTAGATACTTAAATGAAGAAATCTCTGATATCAACGAATTCGTCGCTGATAGTGAAAAGATCATCAAAGATGCCGTCGAAAAAAGAAGAGTCGCGGAATTTAAGAAAGCCAAAGAAGTGGCTGAAGCCGTTAAACTCAATATCGAAACACCACAAGAAGTTAAAACCGATGGTGTTAGTGGTCTTACCACTGGCTTTGATAGATTAAATAATATTACACAAGGCTTCCATCCGGGTGACATGATCATTGTTGCCGCTCGTCCTTCTGTTGGTAAAACCGCTTTGGCCCTTAATTTCGCCTATAGAGCGGCAAACCGTACAAATAAGCCTGTTGCTATCTTCTCCCTAGAAATGCCTGCTGAAGCGCTTATTAAGCGTCTTATCGGTGTGGAATCTTCCGTCTCCTTAACCAAAATTACCACAGGTAATCTTGTGGGTGTTGATAGAGCGAAAGTGGCAAACGCAATTTATAAAATTGGTAACTTACCAATCTTTATCGATGACTCCCCAAACGGCAAGTTAATGGATATCATCGCTAAGAGTAGAAAATTACAAGCTAGCCAACCTGATTTAGGTTTAATTATTGTCGACTATTTAGGTTTGGTGACCACAGGTAGTTCCTCTAAAGGTTCAGACTCCCGTCAAGAAGAAGTCCGTAAAACCTCTTTAGCGCTCAAAGCTTTAGCAAGAGAACTCCAAGTCCCAATTATTGTTGTTTCACAATTATCCCGTGACGTTGAAAAACGTGGTGAAAATAAACGTCCTATCCTTTCTGACTTACGTGACTCTGGTTCTATCGAACAAGACGCTGACGTTGTTATGCTCCTTTATCGTGAAGACTACTATAAGAATAGTAAAGCGCCTAATAACAACGCTGGTAATAAGAAAATGGGTAACCTCTCTGGTAGTGAACGTTTTGAAATGGTTAAAGAACAAAAAGAAAAGATTACTGGTGAACCAATGGGTGGTGACGTCTCCTATGTTGAAGTGAACGTCGCTAAAAACAGAAATGGTCAAACTGGTAATGCTTATCTCTTCTTCTATAAGAGCTTCGGTCGTTTTGACGAACCGAGTGAAGAATGGCTCAAACAGATGAGAGAGATTAACGAAAACGCAGCGAACTAATGTACTACCATATTATTGCTTCTGGCTCCAAAGGTAATGCGACCATTATTGTCTCTAATAAGACCGTATTATTAATCGATATGGGCATTTCTTTAACGCGTTTACAAGAGGGTCTGGAAGAAATACATTTAAGCGTAAAAGACATCACAGGTGCCTTATTTACGCATAATCACACTGATCATATCTCTGGATTAAAATTCATTTCTCCAAAGATTATGTATGCTCTTGAAGGAACATTACCGACATCTCTTTCTAATGTCGTTTATTTAAACATTCCATTCAAAGTGGGGGGCTTTACCATCACCCCAATTAAAACTAGCCATGATGCGATTAATCCATGTGGCTTTTTCATTAAGGACAGCAAAGAGTCATTATTCTATATGACTGATACAGGGGTCTTCTTAGAAGACAACCTTCCACTTATTAAAAACCCAACATACTTAATTATCGAATCAAATCACGATATTAAAATGCTTTTGCATACGAATAGACCATTTGAATTAAAGAATAGAATTCTTTCCGAATATGGACACCTTTGTAACGAAGATAGTGCGATCGCCACGATATCAATCATCGGTGATAGCACGAAAGAAATAACTTTAGCCCACCTATCAGAAGAGGCTAATACACCAGAAGTAGCGTTAGAAGCTTACGATAAAATCTTTAATCACTTCCATATTAATAAGGATAAATATATTATTAGGTGCGCGAACCAGTGGAAATCACTTTCGGGAGGAGACTTACCTCATGAAGATTAAGATCTACGCAATTGGGCACTTAAAAGAAGCCTACTTAAAACAAGGTATTAATGAATATCTAGAAAGACTTAAACCATACACCCAAATCGAAGTGATTGAAGTGGATGATGAACCAGTCAACAATAATCCAAGTCAAAAGGATATTGAAAATGTTAAGAATAAAGAAGGCCTAAAAATTATTAAGTTATTAAAGAATAACGAATATCTTGTTGGCTTAGATTTAGTAAAGAAACAATTAACAAGCGAAGAATTCGCTAAATACATTGAAGATAAATTTGTTTTAGGAGGTTCTAATATCTCCTTTGTCATCGGTGGTTCTTATGGACTAAGTGAAGAACTTAAGAACCGCTGCAACGATAGATTGTCATTATCTAACATGACCTTCTTACATCAAATGACAAGATTAATTCTTTTAGAACAAATCTATCGCGCATTTAAAATTAATAGAAATGAGGTATACCACAAATGAGAGACTATGAAGAATTCAAAAGTTTAAGAAAAGAAAAGGATGAGAATAATCCATTCTGCGCTTTATACTTTCTTGAAAGTGGTGAATCATTCTATTTAGAACCGGTATTCTATACCCAACTAATGGGCTTTAAAGATCACTATGCTGATAAATATCAACTTATTATCGATAAGATGCTAGAACTCGTAAGAAGAAATAAAAAAGTTGTCTTTACCGGTAATTTTGAGAGCCCATTAACGGAAGTCGACAACTATATTTATTTAGAAGTTACTGACGTGACTGATGCCTTACAGATTTACGCTGAAGATAAGTCACGCGGTAGTGATTACGGCGATTAAGCCTGCATTGGTCTTAATTCTTTCATTGAGATCCACATCACTCTTAAACCTAAGGTTAAGATGAAGAATAGTGGAGCTTGGCTTGTTAAGAAGAAGCCAGCGATTAAGGTAATGATAGCTGGAGAAAGAGCAAGTCTTGCTTCAATCTTTTGTGTTAACCATGGCGAGAAGTAGTTGTTTGGATTGTTCTTACCACGAGTTAAGATCCACATTAAGAAGCCCATCACAATACTTAAACCAAAGAAGATAGCTAAGTAGATACCACTTGTGCCCCAAACGTTAGTAGCCTTGATTGTTTCATAAGACTTATCTAAGACTTTCTTGAAGTTCTTTAAGACGCCTTTGGTGTAATCATCACTTGTGATGTTTTGTGCAACAGCGTTGCCTTCTTTATTTGTGACAGTTAATAAATCTTTTAAACCTGTTTGAGTAGCAGTCATGGTCTTGTAATCACCAGTATAGGAAGCAGCGATTGCTTTGGTGGACTTATTACCGTAGATGACCATATAGAAGGCATCTGGGAAGACGACCATGTAACTTGGTGTATAAACACCATCTGTTTCAGTAGAAGCAGTCTTTGTGCCTAATGTGTATTTATAAGCCGCAACAGCGTTATTGACGATTTTCTTTTCAGCAGCGTTTGAGTAGTTACTGACATAGAGCATGAAGTCATATTGACCAGTCGCCGCGTTTTCATATGTGGCGAATGGCTTATTGTGATTGTATTCTTCATAGTTAATAAAGGCATCGTTTTCTTTGATTGTTAATAAGTGATCAACACCTAAATCAAATTCAACGTGACGATTGTCCTTTAAATCAATGGCCATTGATGTGATGGTTCTTTCTAAGCCATAAGAATATTTATTTAAAAAAGTGGAACCATTGACGTTCATTTGGGTAATAAAGATAGGGAGGACAGGCAAGAGTAAAGATAAGACAAAAAATACGATTGTTAACCATAATGGTCCATTTTTTGCCCCTCTAATTGCCGCGGCGTTATTGACTAATACGCCAAACCCATCTCTTAATACTTCTTTAGTTCTTTCTTTCATTTTGCTAACCTCGCAGTCAAACTATTTTACAAATATTGTTTGAAAGAGTAAATACAAATCGTTTTTAACATTTCAAAATCAAGATCCACAAAGTGGAAATAAAAATTTTTCGTCGATAATTAATCACATAATTAATTATGGCTAAATAATATACAATATTATTTCGGTAAAATGGCACATAACAAAATAACTATTGTCAGCGCAAGAAAGTCAGTTTATTTATGCTGTGCATATGTCAATATCATATCGTAGAGGTATACATATGAAAGAAATTTTCCCAAATATTCCTGAAATTAAATTTGAAGGAAAAGACAGCAAAAATCCTTTTGCTTTCCATTACTACAACCCAGACCAAATGATTTTAGGCAAACCAATGAAAGAACACTTACCATTCGCTATGGCATGGTGGCACAACTTAGGCGCCACAGGTGTTGATATGTTTGGTGCTGGCCCAGCTGATAAGAGCTTCGGTGCCAAAGTCGGTACAATGGAACACGCAAAAGCCAAAGTCGATGCCGGTTTCGAATTTATGAAGAAACTTGGTATCAGATATTTCTGCTTCCATGATGTTGACTTAGTTCCAGAATGTGCAGATATCAAGGATACAAACAAAGAATTAGATGAAATCAGTGACTACATCTTAGAAAAGATGAAAGGCACAGATATCAAATGTTTATGGGGCACCGCCAATATGTTCAGTAACCCACGTTTCTGCAATGGTGCTGGTTCCACAAACAGTGCGGATGTCTTCGCTTTCGCCGCTGCTCAAGTTAAGAAAGCCTTAGATATCACCGTTAAATTAGGTGGTAGAGGTTACGTCTTCTGGGGTGGTCGTGAAGGTTACGAAACATTACTCAACACAGACGTTAAATTCGAACAAGAAAACATTGCTCGTTTAATGAAGATGGCTGTTGAATATGGCCGTTCCATCGGTTTCAAAGGTGACTTCTATATTGAACCAAAACCAAAAGAACCAATGAAACACCAATATGACTTCGATGCCGCTACAGCTATTGGCTTCTTAAGAGCCCACGGCTTAGACAAAGACTTCAAGATGAACATCGAAGCTAACCACGCTACTTTAGCGGGTCATACATTCCAACACGATTTAAGAATCTCTGCCATTAATGGTATGTTAGGTTCCATCGATGCTAACCAAGGCGATATGCTCTTAGGTTGGGATACAGACGAATTCCCATTCGATGTCTACAGTGCGACACAATGTATGTACGAAGTCTTAAAGAATGGTGGTCTTACAGGTGGTTTCAACTTTGACTCCAAAACACGTCGTCCATCCTACACAATGGAAGATATGTTCTTAGCCTATATCTTAGGTATGGATACATTCGCTTTAGGTTTAATCAAAGCTGCTCAAATCATCGAAGATGGCCGTATTGATCAATTCATCGAAAAGAAATACTCTTCCTTCCGTGAAACAGAAATCGGTCAAAAGATCTTAAACAACAAGACAAGCTTAAAAGAATTATCCGATTACGCTTGCAAGATGGGTGCTCCAGAACTTCCAGGTAGTGGCCGTCAAGAAATGCTCGAAGCCATCGTCAACGATGTCTTATTCGGCAAGTAATCGTTGAGAAACAACAAAATATTAACCATCGGTGAAAATCGATGGTTTTTTCTTGCGTTTATCGCAATAAATGCTTAATTAACACACTTTATTGATAAAACGTTTCCACAAGATAATTGATTAGCAAATAGCAAGATAGACATACACGCACATACCCATATTACTTACGATAAGAGGTATAGAAAGAACAACTTTGGAATAATTATCCTGTTTTTTATTTCTTTTGCGTTATAGGCTTTAGGGTCCCTATAAAGCAACATAATGAAACCCTAACAGAAAGGAAAACGCAACTAACACGTTGCAAGGAAAGATTTATGAAAAAAGCAAAAATCTTAACAGTCTTAGGTGTTATGTTGGCTATGGGTGTTACAGCTTGTACAGGAACAACAAATCCAGATACAAGCAAACCAAGCTCTAATCCATCATCTCAACCAAGTACTACAACATCATCTTCATCAAGTAGTAGTTCATCATCATCTTCTACACCAGCGCCTTCAACTGTCGCTGATCCAGATGGTCACCATTTTGGCGCTGACGCAGATGTCGCAGCCGACGCAGAAGCAGGCACAGTCGCTTATAAGAAAGCAGAATGTTCTGATAACGATGGCTTCTCAAGATTAAAGATCAATCAATCAGCCGTTACTTATGGCGCAAATTCTTCAAGAAAGAGCGGCACACCAGATGGCTATACAAAATTAGCTAACGATGGTGAAACAATGTCCTTCAAGATTAAAGCTGATAAGAAGTACAGTGGTAAGCTCTTCCTCTATGGTGTCATGGATGGTTATTCATCTAACTACACAAAGAATTTCTGCTACTATGGCAGAAATGGTGCTACACCAACACCAAACGTTGAAGTAAAAATTAACGGTGAAGTCGTTGATATCTCCGCTCAAAAGAATGTCACATTCCAAGATATCTTCGGTGCTGAATCAGATCCAAATACTGACAACTTATCACCAGAAAACTATGCTCTCCTTGGTAACATCGTCTTAAACGAAGGCGTTAACGAAATCATTTATAAGAGAGTTCAAACCCTCAATATGTTAATTAAAGACTTTGTCTTCGTCGTTGAAGAATACAGCGAATGGGGCCCAGTCCAAAACGTTGCCGCTAAGGGTGATGGTTATGTCGCTTATACAAAACGCGAAAGCAGAATTGATGGCGCGACCAAGATTGAAATCAATGCTTTAGGTGGTACATTTGCTGAAGGTTCATCCAATAAAGATGGCACAGCGGAAGGCTATTTAAAACTCAACACCAATGGTAATAAGATTTCTTGGAAGTTTGATTTTGAAAAAGCCGGCTTTGCCCAAATTTATCAATATGGCTTCATGGATTCCTTCTCAAGCAATGTTAACAAGACATATGCTCATACTTCTTCTACAGATGCTAGTAAGACAACAGAAGAAGGTAACTTAAGAGTTAAATTCAACGAAGCAGTTGTTGACAAAGGTCCATATATGCATATTTCCTTTGCTGATTTAACCGCTGATGGTGACGTCTTATTCGAAGAAAGCAAGAACTATTCTCCAGTCGCTTTATTACCACTTGGTCAAGCAACAATGGCCGCTGGTGATAACACACTCGAATTCGAAAGATTAGGTAGCTATAACTTTGTTATTTCAAAATTAGTTATTTATTTCTATGAAACAGCCCCAGTCCCAAGCACAGCCGTTAAAGGTGATGGCAATGGTCACTGGAATGAATACGAAGGTCTTCCAAAAGCAAGATTCAATTATGCCGCACACACAATTGAAGAAACAGCTTTCACAAATAGCCAAGGCAAAGAAGGCAAAGTTAAAACATGTTCAGCATGTGGTCAAATGGTCGGTGCTGAAATGGATTTATTAGCCTGTGATGATGCTTCTTCAATCCAAGACGGCAAATTAGCCCTCAACACAGCTTACACATGGAGATTCAAACTCGGCGAAGCTAATGCTGCTGCTGGTAAAGCTGCATTCTATATGACAGTTAAGAAAGGCGCCGCCTCCACAAACCTCGCTCAAGGCTATACATTAGCTTCTGGCGAAACCCAAGGTACAGTTACATGTATCAACGAAAGAATTGGTTCCGGTTATAACAACGCTAAAGAATTAAAGATTGGTGAAATCACCATCGAAAAACTTGATGCCAATGGTGAATTTGTTGTCACATTCAAGACACCAGAAGCTCAAGACAATATGCCAATCTGGAGTGGTACAGTTAGACTTGCCTACATCGGATAATTAGTTCAATAAAAACTAAATACGAAAGGGTCCTTGCAGGATCCTTTCTTTTTGTCTCATATACGCACACGCACATGATTGACCTGTGCAAAAAATATAATAATCATATTTAATTATTCATAAGAATGTGAGAATATTAGAGCAAAGAGAGGATTTTTATACATGAAAAAACAAGCATTATTATTTTTATTGCTCGGTTCTTTAGTGGCTACTGGATGTAACAATAACAATCAACCATCATCATCCAAAGGTCCTGAAGTTGAAGATCTCGGTGTTAAAGAAATTCACACAGATTTAATGAAGCAATACTTAGAAGATGAAGATTGGGAAAGTATTAAAACATATGTTCCAAAGGTCAATGCTGAAGATAGTTCCTATCACAACGATCAATCTCAACCAAACCCAATCGAATTAAAGTTTGAAGAAGTTGATGAAGCTGAAAAATACTTCGTCCAAATCGCTAAGAATGTTGAATTCGAAAATGCTAAATTAGTAGAAGCTGATACAAAAGCTTACAACTTCTACAACTCTGAAATCGGTACAGAATACTACTACAGAGCCGCTGTTAGCGAAGAAGCCTTAGCTGAAGCTAAGATTTACAAATTCAAAGTCAATGATGTCGCTCCACGTTACTTACACGTTGATGGTGTCATTAACTTCCGTGATTCCGGTGGTTGGAAAACAACCTTAGTGCCAAATGGTGTTACCAAACAAGGTATGTACTATAGATGCGCTCAATTCAACAGCATTACCGCTGATGGTAAAGTTGCTATGAAAGAATTAGGTATCAAATTAGATATCGATATGAGAGATAGACCTCCAGCAGCTTCTCCAGCTTCTTCTGATGATTGGCAAATCGAAATTATGGATGCCCACGTTGCTTCCGGTACAGAAAGCTATCGTTGGGAAGGCAAACAAGGCTCCAACACAGGTATTGCTCAAACATATAAGAAAATCTTTGAAGCCATCGCCGAAGCTGATGAAAAACCAATCGCCTTACACTGCACACATGGTGCTGACCGTACAGGTATTGTTTCTTGGTTCTTATTAGGCTTATTAGGCGTTAGTAAAGAAGATTGCGCTAGAGACTATGTTATGACAAGATTCGCTGGTGAAAGAGC
>CAMZGG010000033.1 GCA_947306345.1 uncultured Caryophanales bacterium | reverse complement strand
AAATAGAGAAGGTATGTTCTTTGCCGCTCGTACATTTGCGATGAAGTTTGGTCAAAGTATCGCCATGGTCTTATTTACCTCATTAGCCATCATTGGTGTTAAACAAGGTGGCGTTGATGCAGATGGTAACGTTATTAGTGATATTACTGCTGGTAAATTTGGCTTAATGATTGCCGCTATCGTCGCGGTGGCCTTCTGTGTTTTAGGCGCAGTTATCCTTCTCTTCTATAGAGAAAAGAAAATCATGAAAACTATCGCAAAAGAAGGCGATGAAGCTTTCATGAAAGCTATTGAAAGCGAAAAAGAAGTCGGTGAAAAAGCCGAATAATAAATAGGTGTAATATATGAGACTAGTCTATTTTAAAGGTGGTCAAAAACATACTATTACATCGTCTAATGCTGATGTAGCAATTAACGAAATTAGAAATGGTAATAGAACCACTATTGCTATTACTGCCAACGAAGAGATCATCCTCCATAAAGCGGATGTCTCTTACCCATGCCACATCAACTATAAAGATATGTATTTCCTCAATGGCTATCAGTCTTGGACTGATACCAAGGAATATAAATTAGCGGAAAGACTTAGAAACATTAAAAAGAGTCCGCACATCATCTCGCATTTGTATGCGATGGATAAATATGGTGACGCTACTTTCTATAATTATTCAATTAGAAAGAGTCATGGCTATGACGTCTTCTATAGCAAAGGCAAGTTTGAATCATTCATTTATAACCTTAACTATAAGACTGCCTACTTAATCATTGAGTTAATTAAAGATAGAAGTAGCATCCACCTTATTAGTGATGTCCGTGGTCTTAAAGTAAGCAAGGGACAAAGCGTTAATATCTTTGACTACTGCTACTACGATAAGTTTGAAGAAGGCTTAATGGCGTTCTGGGATGCTTTCCCAAAAAGAAACGTTAAGAAACTGTTCGGCTATACCAGTTGGTATAACTACTATCAGAACATTAACGAAGAGATTATCTTAAGAGATTTAGAAGCGTTAGATGACCGCTTTAATCTCTTCCAAATCGATGATGGTTATGAAACATTTGTCGGTGACTGGTTGGATGTTGATCCAAAGAAGTTCCCAAATGGCTTAAAACCTATTATCGATAAGATTCATAAAAAAGGGTTCAAGGCGGGCCTATGGCTCGCTCCGTTTGCCGCGGAAACCAAATCTCGCTTATTTTCTGAACATCCAGATTGGATCAGGAAGGATCGAAAAGGGAGACCGATCAAAGCGGGAGGAAACTGGTCAGGGTTTTATGCCCTTGACCTCGACAAACAAGAAGTCATTGCTTATATCAAGGAATGCTTAGTCCATTACATGGACTTGGGGGTAGACTTCTTTAAGCTTGACTTCTTGTATGCGGCGGCACTACCACAGTATGAGAATAAGACTAGATGCATGGTCCAAGATGAAGCTTATCAATTATTAAGAGACATCTTAGGTGACCGACTTATCTTAGGCTGTGGAGCGAATATTATTAACTCCTACGAACACTTCGATTACTTACGTGTGGGACCAGATGTTAGTTTAGACTTCGACGATGTCTTCTATATGCGTTTGTTCCATCGTGAAAGAGTGTCCACAAAGGTGACGATTCAAAATACCATCTATCGTTCATTCATGAACAATCACTTATTTGGTAATGATCCTGACGTCTTCTTATTAAGAGACGAAAACATCAAGTTAACACTTCCTCAAAGAGAAGCTTTAAGCAAGATTAACGCTTTATTTGGTAGTGTCCTTATGACAAGCGATGATATCGCTAATTATGACGAAGATAAGAAGAAACTTTTGCAAGAGACCTTCGATATCTTTGAAAATGCGCATAATCGTCGTTACATTACCAAAGGTAAACTTATTTACATCACTTATGAACTACATGGTGAATTGAAACACCTCACCTATAACATTAAAAAGGGGGTATTTGTCCATGACTGATAGAACATCTAGTATCTTTAATAACCCAATGAGTCAAAAGGTCATTAAAGGGGCAAATAAAAGCAAAGCAAAATATATTAAGAAATATGGCGATGATTCTAATGCTGACTACAAGATTTCATTTAGAGAAATCCCAACCTTAGATTTCATCGGTGCAAGTAATATCGTTTTTGGTGAAGAAAATCAAAAGTTTGAAGATAACGCCTTAATCGTTGGCAATATCAGAATGGGCTTTGGCCACTACCGCATCTCTATTGCGATGGCTAGTGCCGCAAGAGCCTTAGGCTATAAACCATATTGGTTAGACTTAGCAAGTTTTGATGCTACAGGCTCTAAGATGATTAGAGAACAAAACGATATGTATTCATTAGCGTCTCGTATTTCTCAAAAGTCCAAATTATTTAACAAGATTGTCTGGGAACCACTTAATAGTGAAGGTTTTAAAAAGATTAGCTACAATGCGAAAGATCAAAGAAACAGCGAACTCTTAGTGCCTATCTTCAAGAATATTAATAAGGATATCCCATATATCGCCACGCACGTCTGGCCAAGCCAAGCTGCAGTTCATGCAGGCATGACACATGTGGTTAATGCGATTCCAGATAACTGGCCAATGGGTTTACACCTAAGTGAAGGTGCTATTCACACCGTACAAACACCATTTGCGTATTTTGGTTATAAGACCTTAAATGGTTTTGATAAGAAACCACTTAACGGCATTCCTGAAGATCAACTTAAGATGGTTGGTTGCTTTATTGACCATGAACTATTAGTTGATCTTGAAAACGATAACAAACGTCGTAAAGAAAGAATTGCGAACGACAAACCATTACGTATCTTAATGACTGTTGGTGGCGCTGGTGCGGGTTTTGATATGTTCTTAGCGATGGTGAAACATTTAATTCCATACGTTAAGGAAAATAAGGTTGCCTTATTTATTAACTTTGGTGACCACCTCGATGTCTACAACAAACTCGTTGAAAAGATTAAAGACATCGAAACCAAGAACTTCTTTAATGAATATCAGTCTTTAACAGAATTTGTTAAAGAGATTAAAGAAAGCTATGCTGCGGGTATCTATGCGATTTATAACAAAGATATCTTTGAAGCAGTTTATTCCACTAATTTATTAATGCCAGTGACTGATTTACTAGTGACTAAGCCAAGCGAGCTTGCGTATTATCCAATTCCAAAACTCTTTATGCGCCACATCGGTGGTCACGAAGTGTATGGAGCGATTAATGGCAGGGAAAATGGCGACTCTACTCCAGAATGCCCTACTGTTAAGGAAGTTAACGCGATGCTCGACCGTTTAATCAGTGATAAGGAATTGATTCCTCACATGTGTGACCAAATAGACGCACTCAAAAAAACTGGTCACTATAACGGTGCTTATGAATGCGTTAAGTTAGCCGTTGGTAAATAATAAACCACACTCCTTTCTCCTTGGTCACGCCGCTAGAAGCGTGGCCATTTTTTATTTGGTAAAATCTTATCATTTTGCCATTTTTGTATAGTCTTTTTCGATTTGAATTTATTTATCAAAAATCATACTTTACAATATTGCCGATTTTAGGAGGTTACTATGAGTGTACTTAGAATTGAACATGTCACTAAGGAATTCAAACTAACTTTACGTCAAAGGCAAAAGCAAAAAACTAACGCCAAAACATTAGTGGCGGTAAATGATTTGTCTTTTGAAGCAGTTCCTGGCGTGATATATGGTTTACTTGGCCCTAATGGTGCGGGTAAGACCACTACTTTAAGAATGATTGCATCATTAATCAAACCAAAAACTGGGGCGATTTATTTGGACAATAAAGAAATCAATGAAGACATTTATGCATATCGTAAAAAGATTGGTTTTTTAACTAGTGAACTTAAACTTGATGGTTTCTTCACTCCTGCTGACACCATTACATATATGGGTAAGTTATATGGGATGAGCGATGAAGAAATCAATATGAGAAAGAATGTCTTATTTAGATCATTTGGTGTTGATAAATTCCAAAATACACCAATCAAGGATTTATCCACTGGTATGAAACAAAAGGTTTCTTTAGCGATATCTCTTTGTCATGACCCAGAAGTTATCATCTTTGATGAACCAACGAATGGCTTAGATGTTATTGCCGCAAGAGATGTTGAAGAATATCTCGTCAATTTAAAGAAAGAGAACAAGATTATTATTATCTCCACTCACATCTTCTCTTTAGTGGAAAAGCTTTGTGATCACGTTGGTATCATTATCAGCGGTAAGCTCATTAAAGATGCTCCTTTAAAAGAGATTCAAAAAGAAGGAACTCTAGAAGAAGTCTTCTTCAAATTATATGAGGAGGCGAATGTAAATGCGTAACGTGTTAACTATTTTCCTTAAAGAACTCAAAAGAGTGTTCACTGATAAGAGGATGCTTATTAGCTTATTCTTACCAGGTGTCCTCATCTATTTTGTTTACACCATTATGGGCTCTGTGATGACTAAAGTCGTTACACAAAGTTCTACAAAAGACACTAATTTCCAAGTGGCTTACACAAATAATTTCAATAGTTCTAAAACAGATGGCCAATTACCAAAGATGATGACCTATATTGACACCACTATTAAAGCTGGCACTAATAATAACACTGTCACCTTTAAAGAATTCACAACTGGTGAATTAGATTCTTATAAAGAAGAATTAAGACAAGGTAAATACCATCTAGTGGTTGCTTTCACTGATGACTTTGAAAATAAACTCGGTGATGATGCCGCCGCTAATGATATTGATATCTTCTATAACGGTGATTCCAGTGCCTCTAGTGATTTATATAGCTTTGTTACTCAAATCGTTAGTGTTTCTTACACTAACTACACTGTTAATAAAAACGGTGCGGTTACCGCTAATGTTGGTGATAAAGATATGATGGCTATGAAGATTGCAGCGATGATTATTCCAATGGTCACTATCTCTATCTTATTCTCCACTGTTTTATCACTTTGTCCTGAAGCTATCGCAGGTGAAAAAGAAAGAGGCACTCTTGCTTCGCTATTACTTACACCTATTAAGCGTAGCGAATTTGTGGCAGGTAAGATATTGTCTTTATCCACGACTGCAATTGCCTCTGGTATTGTCTCATTTACTGGCTTGATATTATCAATTCCTAAATTAATGGGTGGATTCAATATCACTATTTCTCCAGTTGATGGTTTATTGCTCTTCTTATTAGTGGTTGCTGTCTTATTACTATTTGTCGCAATTGGCGTATTTATCTCCTCTTTAGCGAACACTGTTAAAGAAGCAGCGGGCTATTTATCGCCACTTATGATTATCTTTATGATATTTGGCATGGCTCCTTCGTTATTTGGCTTTGACCAATGGTATTTATCATTCGTGCCAATTCTTAACGTCTGCGTGTCTATTAACGCCTTACTTAATGGCGCGGAGAACCTATTATTGTTCTTTGGTCTAACAGTAGCATCCACTGTGTTATACACAGGCTTATTAATGTTTGGGGTTACTAAGTTATTCAATAAAGAACGAGTGGTCTTAGGACAATAACTTAAATAACGCAATAAAAAAGATAGCCGGTTCAGTTTGGCTATCTTTTATTTTAGTTTCATTACTAGTCCCTATCGGATGATGGTCTAGCGGTCTTTTTGACTTCGCTATATAAGAAGATATCTTTTCTTCCTAAAATGTGGAAGGAGTTATTTCTTACATATGAAGAGGCACCATATTGGAATCTAACGTTTTTATTCTTTCTACTCATTCCTAAGAGAACGACAGTGGCTACTACGATACCAAATATTGCACCGATAAGTAAGCCAACAAGAACGTTTTGTGCGATAGCGCCAATGCCTGCGCCTAACGCGACGAAGGCTAAGAAGAATAAACTCCAGAATAAGATAACTTTGCCAGCGGAAATTGGTAAGTTACCCGCGATTTTACCGGTTTGACCATTAACCGCAAAGCGGTATGGTTTTTCTTTCCATTTAGTGTTTAAAATCCAAACTGGATATAAAGCGTATTGTGCATTAGTGTTGCTGAGTTGAATTTGAGAATTAACACAGTTAACATTTTCGTAACCATGAATATCGCTTCTAAAAGCTTGAATTGTGCCTTCACGGAAACGAGTTGTCGCTCTATTGAATGTTTCATCTTTACTGACATCATATCTATCCGCAGCATAGCCAGCGAGATAACCGGCGTTAAATTCCACTGCTTCAGAGAAATCATATGGTTCAATGGATTCCATTAATTGGTCTTCCATCTTTTTGCTACCATCAACTGGGACGTGATCAAAGGCAATTTCACCATCTCTTACTAGAGAATAGTATTTAGTTTCCTCATAGTCATATTTAGAATCAGACCAACTACGAGTCTTTTCACCTTTGAATCTCACTCGACCAGCGACATCAGCGTCGAATAACCAAAATGGAACGTATAATGGTTTCACTTCTGTGATGACGTTATCTTTAGAGAATGAGCCTGGTAATAATGGCTTTTTCTTAAAAAATGATTTTAAACTACCTAAAACGTTATCCTTATCTTGTTTAAATGGAATAACAAGATTTGGCTTTAAATCGCCTGAAAGTTGTTTAGAAACAAGGATATTGTTACCACAATAAGGACAGCAAGTAGAAGAGGCTGTTTCATCAACGATGATTTCACCACCACAAGATTCACAAGAGTAGATTTTCATACCCTTCATTTCTTTGTCGGTGTATTCTTGGACTTTTGATTCGTCCCAAGCAGTATCTTCTTCTTTATCTGTTGCTAAATTTTCTGTATATTCCTTTAAATCGTTAACAGAAAAATGTGAGTCACAAAATGGACAAACGATATCTTGGCTGTGGCTATCAAAATGCAGAGTACCACCACAACAAGGGCATTCTAATTCTTTATTTGCCATAGACTATTTAACTTCGTCTAAATCGTTAATTGGGTCACCACATTCTGGACAGAACTTAGGTGCTTTTTCACCTGGTTTTGGTTCCCAACCACATTTATTACATTTAATCTTCTTTTCACCTTCTGGTCTCTTTGTGCCACATTCTGGGCAGAACTTACCAGTTGCTTTTGTGCCACATTGTGGGCAAACCCAACCATCGGCTTCAGGTTTCTTTTCACCACATTCTGGGCAGAACTTACCTGTGGCTTGTGCACCACACTTTGGACATGTCCAAGCATTGGCTGGAGCTTGTTGAGCTTGTTGAGCTTGTTGTTGTTGTCTTTGTTGTTCACCCATTTGGTAGAAGCCTTGAGCGTTCATACCACCGGCATTGGCCGCCATATTGAGGCCATAGAAGCCCATGGCTGCACCATTAGCGTTGCTAGCAGCATTCTTCATAGCTTCAGCTTGTGCTTCAACTAAAGTCGCACCCGCCATAGCAGCGTTTCTAGCGTAAACATTCTTTCTTTGTAATTCTTTGATGAGGTCTTCGTCTTCTTTTGGAAGAGTAACAGAACCTAAAGCAATGGAGATAACTTCAATACCACGTAAGGAAGCCCATTTTTCATCAAGAGCGGTATTCATAGCGTTTTCCAAATCAGTTAAGTGAGTCATGATTTGGTTTGGTCTTAATTGTAATTCAGATAAACGACCGAACGCTGGTTGTAAAGCAGAAATGAATTCTGTCTTTAATTGGCTATCTAATTGACTTCTTGTGTAAGCTTCTGTGACATTACCACAGACGTTTTGATAGAAGAGAATTGGGTTTGTAATCTTATAGGAGAATACACCATTACAACGGACAGAAACGTCAACGTCTAAACCGACGTTATTATCAACGATTCTGAATGGAACTGGGTTTGGTGTACCAAACTTATTGTCCACTAATTCTTTGGTGTTGAAGTAATAAACTCTTTGGTCACTACCTGTGTCACCACCGAAAGCGAAACGTCTACCGATTGTTTTGAATAAACCGATGACTCTTTCACCAAAGGAACCAGCGAAAATAGATGATTCAGTTTTGGAATCAAATTTGTAAGCACCTGGTTCAGCAGCGAATTCAACGACTTTACCTTGATCAACGATAATCATACATTGACCGTCAGCGACGACTACTATAGAACCATTAGAAATGATATTTTCACTACCTTTAGTGTTGGATGATCTTTTACCATTGACTCTCTTTTGACCTTTTTCGACTAAAACATCAACTGGTAAAGCTTCACAATAGAAGTATTCCTTCCATTGGTCAGCAAATGTGGAGCTAACTGCTCCGGCGAAAGCTTTAATTAAGCCCATATTATATGCCTCCTAAATACACTATTTTAGTGTAATACGCGTGTGAATATATTTCAATCTTTTTAGATTGGGACTATCAAAATGAGACCATTTTTTGAAATAAAAGAAAACACAACTCCTAAGAGCTGTGTTATTTGCTTGATTAGAAATAGAACAATTCTTCAAACTTTTTATCTAATGCGACGCAGAGTAATAAGGCCAGTTTAGCGGTTGGTTGATATTGTCCTGTTTCTATTGAACTAATTGTGTTTCTTGAAACACCCACCATATTAGCAAGTTCTGCTTGTGAGATGCCTTGTTTCCTTCTTATTTCTGCGACATTGTTGCGTAACACTAATGATTCATTCATATTAGATTACCTTTGTTAATCTTAAGATCCAGAATGTTAACCATCCAATAGCGATTAATGTATAACAAATAGCCACTACTAATTCATGTCTCTTCTTTAACATAAAGAATTTGACATAGAAGGCTGTCGCTAACATGAGGAAGCATCCACCCATGATTTCATAATGCATAACGTTGTTCACTATCATTTCTACGATGATGATAGCGATAAAGGCTAAGCCACCAACCATGAAGGCAATGCTAGCGCCCTTCTTTTGTGCTTCTAAATCAGCGACATCTTTACCTTTATTTTCTTGTTGAGCTTTCATTAAGATTTCATTCTTTTCCATAACTTTCTCCTTTGCCAAGTTGACTTGTCACAACACTATATTAGATTATGCCAAGCGTACTTGTCAACAATATTTGGTAAGATTTTTTATTCATATTTGATTAATCATAGATTATTACAGTGTTTTTTGATATAATATAAGTGTTCAAATAAGTAGACCACAGGCGCTATGAACTAGCTATTAGCAAAGTCGACCATACGCAGGTACACTGAGGTAAATGTTTATTTGAGCTGGTATGTTATGTGTTAGGACATATCAATGTGGAAAGTATTGCCCAGTTGGCTATTAGTAAATCTAAGATAGGAGGTCGTAGTTGAAGACGATCTTAGAAAGAAAGTTAGCTCACGCTCCACACGATTAATTTATTAATTGAGCATGTGGCCATCCAAAAGAGGATGTAACACCAGTAGCTATGGTTGGTAGGGATACCAATTGTTAGTTACATTAGGTGTTTTCTTAATGGATGGCTTTTATTTATCTCCTTTTTGAGGACACCCACTTGTCCAAGATAGGAGGTAATAAAATGGACAAATTCGAATTAGTCAGGTTCACTGACAATGGTTTTGAGCTCGATGTTCGAGCGGATTTACAACATGATACGGTGTGGTTGACACAAAAAGAAATGTCTTTGCTGTTTGATGTTAGCAGTGACAACATTGGGCTTCACATCAAAAACATCTTCAAAGATGACGAATTGGATTCTTCAACATCCGAGGAATCCTCGGTAGTTCAAAAAGAAGGCAGTAGAACGATAACTCGTAATGTCAAGATTTATAATCTTGATATGATTATTGCTGTAGGCTATAGGGTAAAATCAAAACGTGGTTTGCTCTTTAGAAGATGGGCTAACAGTGTTCTTAAAGACTATTTAATCAAGGGTTATGCAGTTAACCAAAAACGACTCGAAGCACTTAATAAAACAATTGATATCCAAAACAGGATGCTGGCCTATTCCTTAAATATCGATAAGGAAGAAATATCAAAAGTTATTAACGAATACACAAGAGCGTTAGATCTTCTTGATAATTACGACCATCAATGCTTAGAAAAGCCAAAAGGCAGTAAGAGTGACTATGTCATGACTTATCTTGAAGCCAGAGAAATCATTGACTCTATGAAGTTTAATGAAATGTCTAATGTCTTCGGTGTTGAAAAGGAGCAAGGCAAACTAAATGGTATCATTGAACAAGTCTATCAAAATGTTTTCGGTCAAGAACTCTATCCATCAATAGAGGAAAAAGCCGCTCACCTATTATATTTCTTAGTCAAAGACCATCCATTCGCGGATGGATGCAAAAGAATCGCGGCAACCTTATTCATTAATTTCCTTTACAGGAATAATCATCTATATAAGAACAATAAGCAAATCATTTCAAATGAAGCATTAGTCGCTATCACAATCTTAACCGCTGAAAGTAATCCAAACGAAATGGACATCATCGTCAAATTAATCATGAACTTATTGGTGTGTTAGAAGTAAATTAAAACCCCTCATTGTGTTGAGGGGTTATTTTTTTAAGTTTGGTCGGGACGACAGGATTTGAACCTGCGGCCTTCAGTTCCCAAAACTGACGCGATACCAAGCTACGCTACGTCCCGATAATGGCGCGCCTCACAAGAATCGAACTCGTAACCTCCAGATTCGTAGTCTGACACTCTATCCAGTTGAGCTAGAGGCGCATTTGATGCTGACAGTCATCTTATCCAGTATGACCTAGAAATAAGATGGAGGTTCCTACCGGATTCGAACCGATGATCATTGAGTTGCAGTCAATTGCCTTACCAGACTTGGCTAAGGAACCATTCTTGCAGCGTTATGAATTATAGCACTGCAATTATCTTACTATCAAGTATAAAAATTATTTTTTATTTTGTTCTTCTTTTCTCTTTTTACGGAGATTGTGTTTAACGCGGTTTCCGATGAAGAAATATCCGATTAAGCAAGCGCCGCCAGCGACTTCGACGATGAAGAGAACAATCGCCCAAACTGGAAGAGTATCACTCTTAAATTTTTCCCACATCTTCAAGACAGCTTCGTTTTGTGGACCAAAGTCACGCATAACAGCGCATCTTGATAATGTATATTCATCTGGGAATTGGCAGAAGAATTCTCTACCAACAGCGCGGTTACCACCTGTAATATTGCCTTGCTCATCAGTTTCAGCATCTGGTAGATAGCAATCTGTATAGAAGACATAGGAATCAGGATCATCAATCACATTGTCTTCGTCATCGGTAATAGTACCTTCAAAGAAATATGAGAGATCCACTCTTTGGAGACCTTTTTCAGCGATTTCTTCTTCGCTTGGAATAGCATCATCAAACTCTTCTGTTTCTTCGTCATAACGGTAGTCGTACCATTCACGAGCTAAATCAAGAATCTCATTACCTGCAGTGAATGGAGTATAGCCAGTATAAGACATATTTTGAGCGGTATATTCAGGAATAGACAAGAAGTCTAAGAATAACTCCGCGAGTTCTCTTTGTGCTTGACTACGTTGGTCAGATTTTGGCATACACCAGGCATCCATCCAAATGTTGCTACCAGTATTTGGAATGCTGTAATATAGCTCAAGTTCTTTTTCTTCTTCAGCTTGTTCCATAGAGTAAACAGCATCACCACTCCAAGCAAAGTTAATTCCAATTTTGCCTGTAACAATGTCTTGTTTACCACTATCGACTTCCATACCGAAGACATTGCCTTTTAATTTGGTTAATGACTTACGAACTTTGTTGAGTGTTTCATTATCACATTTGTTAAATAGATCAGAGAACTTTTCGTTATAAGTTTCGTCATCATAAGTGCCATCTTCATGCTTATTCATTAATGTTTCGAAGCCTTCAACGATTTTACCATCTTCTTCGAAATCATCGTTTAAAGCGTGTAATAAGCCAATTGCGTATGTATCTCTAACAGAATCCTTGATGGAAGAAATGCCTTTGTAATCTGGATTCCATAAAACAGACCAATCTTGCATATCTTCAATTGTGATTTCAGCTTCACGACCAGCATATTCTGGATCAAAGAGGATACCTAATGTACCCCACATATAGCCAACAGCATAATCTTTTAAGAAGCATTCTTGATTAGTCTTAGCGTTAACTGCACTAATAGCGTCCAATCTGCCTTTAATCGCTTTAGAAGCGTTTTTAATATAGTTAGGCATATGTTCTTCATCAATATGCATTGGTTCAATCATATCGTTAACGATAAGCTTTTGAATCATATAGTCAGAAGGACAAATGAGATCGTAACTATGTTGAGAAATGTTTAATTCATTAAACATTGATTCTGGAGTATCAGTTGTGGCGTAGTTAACTTTAACGTCTTTATAACCGAGATCTCTAGCGTAGTCTTCAAATTGATGGACTAAATTCTTTGCCGCTCCAGCATCTTCTGGATCTTTTTCATAGATATAGTCTTCAACGTTTAGTAAACGTAATGTTTGAGAACCACTACCGATTTCCATAGACTTGGTCTTAATTGATAAGCTAGCTTCTTTACCGGCGGAAGGAATTAATAATGAGGAAAACAAAACTAAGGAAGTAATGAAGTTATTCATAATTATGCTCTCCTTTCTCTCTTAGAAGTGCCTTTCTTGGCTTGATAATGGCGGTAAACACTCACGCCAATAACGCCAAGGACAACTAATAAGAAGATGATTGTGGTTAAAGCTCTCATTTGAGGTGGAATTGGGCCTTTCTTAATCTTGTCTTGAATTAAGATAGATAATGTAACAATCTTTGGATCGCCAGCAGAAAGTAAGCCAGGACCAGTTGTGAATTGAGAAATGACAAAGTCATCCAAAGATAATGTAATAGCTAATAAGAAGCCAGAGAAGATACCTGGAAGGATTTCTGGTAATGTCACTTTCCATAACGCTTGATGTGGTTTTGCACCTAAATCAATCGCTGCTTCATACATGGAAGGATCCATTTGTTGTAATTTTGGTTTGACGTTAATGTAGACAAATGGCGCACCTAAAACGACGTGACCGATTAAAAGTGTCCAATAGGAACGTAAATCGGTATGGAATAATAAGCTTGGTAAAGCTGCGAACATAATGGCTAATGATA
>CAMZGG010000032.1 GCA_947306345.1 uncultured Caryophanales bacterium | reverse complement strand
GTAAAGAAGATTGCGCTAGAGACTATGTTATGACAAGATTCGCTGGTGAAAGAGCAGTCTTGCCAAACGGTAACGATAGTGAAATCGCCAAATGGAATAGCAAAACAGAAGCTTTAGAAGGTGAAACATGGGCTGAAAAGACATATAACCACCTCCATAACGACTTCGACATCTCTGAAGATACACTTGAAACAATTAGAGAAAAATTCGTTCCAGGTTATACAAGAGCTGCTTAATTAAATACCAACCAAAAATAGCGGTGTTCATTAACGAACATCGCTTTTTCTTTGCAAAAAGAGCAGAAATAATCGCAAAAATAGGACTTAATTGCGAACATTTTACCGTCTATCAATTTGAGAGTGTTTCCGTAAAAGTGAAATCGCAACTATACCCCTTTTCTATACACTATGTGTATATTTTTAATAGCGCATAATAATGGGTATCAAATAGCAAAATTGTATTGTAGTCAAAGTTGCTGAATGATAAGATAACTACGGACTTAGAATAGGTGCTTAGATAGGAGATAATAATTGACTATGAAACAATTAGATGTCGAACTAATTCGCTACGAAAAGCTTAAGCATGTCAAGTTTTTAGTTAACCGTATTCAATATAGAAAAGAACATATCCATAACGAGTTCGAAATCTTCATCGTTCTAAAAGGTAGTGGTATTGCTAAGATTAAGAATAAATCTTATTCTTTAAAGTCTGGTGATATCTTCCTTATCAATTCTGGTGAAGTTCACTCTTATATGAGAGATCCTTTATATACCTTAGATGTTGAAGACACAGATGATGTGCCTTTATTCCTCTTTGCGCAGATTTCTAATCACTGCTTAAGAGAATATTTCCCACAGATTAGAACAACAGTTTTTAACTCCTGTAATTTAAGAGATTACTTAAGTGACGCTGAAGCTAATTCAATGATTAACTTACTCGTTCAATCTGCAAAGATCTATTTCGCTGAAGAACCTTTATATCAATTAAATGTTCTTTCTAATATCGCAAAAGTGATAGTGTCTTGCTACAAGCAAGTGCCACACGAAATCATCTCTGAAGCACAAAAGACAAACTTAAAACAAAAGAACCTTAGAGTGGAACGTATCATCTCTTATATCGACGCTAATTTTGAAACACAAATCCGTTTGCAAGATCTCGCCGAACAAGAGAATTTATCTCCAACTCACTTCTCTCATTTATTCACCTCACTCTTTGGTGTGACTTTCCAAAACTATGTGAATATTAAGAGAATGGAACAATGTATCCGTTTAATGCCTAATAAAGAAAAAACTTTATTAGAAATCTCTTATGAATCAGGTTTCTCTGATCCAAAATATATGAACAGAATGTTCATAAAACACTTCGGTTACACTCCTAAAGAATACCGTAAGAGATTAGGTATGGAGCAAAAAGAAATCAGCCAAATCACCAGAGAATTTGAAACAATTTATTCCGTTTCTGAATCCATCACTGCGCTTGAAGAATATCAAAAAACTCACGCAGAATAGTTTATAAAGATTAGTGAGAGAACATCGATTTAAACCAAATCGATGTTTTTTACTATATAAAAAAGACATTCACGCATGTGTATACTTGCTCATCGCAAGAAAGTCATACGCGTAATACACGCCTACAAGGTTAAATATAAGAGGAAAAAAGTATAAAATAGTTCGACTAGAATATTTTTGCTTATTTTTATTCGCGCGATTACAATGCGCAAGAAAGGAAATGCTTATGGCAAAACCAAAATTATGGTTAGGTCTATCCACCGTTGGTGTTCTTGTCACGTCAGTTCTTTTAGCTGGTCGTCAACTAGCTGGAGACTACGCTGGCCTTATTAACGATGCTTTTGGTCTATCCACACAAAAAATCGGCAACATTGACAGTTCCGAAGTTGAAGGTTCTGCTTACAAGGATGAGAACGGATCTCTTTCTAATAAGGGATGGTATCACATGATTGCTGATTCATATCAATTCTGTGAAGAAGCAGTCGAACAAGGTTCCGCTTTATTAAAGAACGAACTTGTTAATGGTAAACCAGCTCTTCCATTAGAAAAGACCGAAAGAAGAGTTACTCTCCTCGGTAAAGGTAGTAAGAACTTATTCATGCGTTCTGGTGCAGGTGGTGCTGCTCCAAACCCAAACTTAGTCGTTACATTAGACAAGGCTTTTGAAAACAACGGTTTCAAAATTAACAAACAAGTTTACAAAGCCTACAAGAAATTAAGTCAAAGTAATATGACTTCACCAAATACGAATGTTGAAAACTTCAGTGAAATTAACACTGACGAATTAAAGAGCACATTCGCTGATTACGGTGATGCAGCCATCATTACATTCGTCCGTATTGGTACTGAAAACTCAGACCCACAAGCCAAACAATTAGATCTCAAAGACGATGAGAAGAAATTGTTACAAATGGTAAAGGAATATAAAGACGATGGTACATTCAAAAAGGTCATCGTTCTTGTTAACTCTCCATTACCAATGTCCATGGACTGGGTTGATAAAGAAGAATATGGCGTTGACGCTTTACTCTATGTTGGCGTTCCAGGCTATTATGGTGCAGGCGGTATTGCCCACATCTTAGCTGGCGAAAAACCACACGTTACATATGATGAAGTTCAACAAAAGATGGTTCCATCCTTAAATGCTGATGGTTCCACAATCATGGAAGTGGTGAACCCATCTGGTCACTTACCAGATACATTCGCTGCTAACTCAAGTTCATCCGCTGCTTATCAAAACTTCGGTAACAGCAGTGTCGTTGTTTATAAAGAAGGCGTTTATGTCGGTTATAAATACTATGAAACCAGATATGAAGACCAAGTCTTAAATCAAGGTAACGCGACAGGTATGGCGGGTGTCTATAACAGTGCTTCTAGCTGGGATTACGCTGAAGAAATGGGTTACCCATTCGGTTATGGCTTATCCTATACTCAATTCGATCAAAAGATTACTGACCTTAAGTACAATGAATCTGATGATACAGTTGAAGCTAAAGTTGTCGTTAAGAACACTGGCTCTATGAACGGCAAGGCCTCTATCCAATTATATGCTCAACAACCATATACCCAATTCGATAAAGACCACGCTGTAGATGGTATCGGTAAACCAGCTATCGCTTTAATGGCTTATGACAAAGTTGATGTTCCAGCCGGTAGAGAAGTTGAAAAGACAATCAAATTCGATAGATATTTCTTAACAACCTATGATTTCGTCGAAAAGAAAACATACTTCTTACAAGAAGGTGACTACTACTTCGCAGTTGGTAATGGTGCTCACGAAGCATTAAACAACATCATCTCCGTTAAGAACCCAGGTACAAACTTATTTGACCACCTTGGTAAAGAATACGCTGGTAAAGCAAATGCAGTTGATAAATTGCATTTCAACGAAGAACCAACAAAGTATTCTGTTTCCCATTACGATGAATCAGTCCACGTCACAAACCAATTTGATGATGCTGATTACAACCATTTCGCAACAGGCACAAGTAAAATTACATATTTAGACAGATCAGACTGGGAAGCTACATGGCCAACCGCCACAACATCTAACCCAGCTCCAAACGCTGATCGTGATATGTCCAACTATTACAAGAAAGCCGACATCAAGACCGTTTATGACGAAAGCGATCCAACACAAAATGGTGTCTTATACAATGCTCCATATAAAAACGCTAATGGTGATGAAGTTAAGATTACATTTAACGACATGGCCAAGATTCCATTAGAAGGTGAAATCACTGACGAAGAATCCAAAGCTAAATTCCCAGGTATGACCGGTGAGGAAGTTTGGGACGCATTCATTAGACAAATGAGCTTAGATGATTTAATCATCTCCGTCTCCGATAACCGTGGTATCTTAGACGTTAAAAAGATCGAAAAGAAAGGTAACTCCGTTGCCGAAGGTCCAGAAGGCTTATTAAGTAGATACCAATATGGTAAGAAATTATGGGCTACTGGTTTCCCAACCGGTCCAGTTTACACCGGTACATTCGACCCAGAAATGCAATCCAGATTTGGTCAATTCTATGGTGAAGACGCATTATTCTGTGGTGTTGCTTGTGTCAACGCTCCAGGTGCCAACATCAATAGAACTCCATATGGTTCCCGTGCTTCTGAATATATGTCTGAAGACGGCGTTATGAACTATAACGTTGCCGCTAACATCGTTAGTGCTGCTAGAAAGAAAGGCTTAATCATGAACATTAAGCACTGCTTCTTAAACAACCAAGAATCCGGCAGACAAGGTGTTGCAACATTCTGTAATGAACAAGCAATCAGAGAAATCTACTTACGTCCATTCGAAGGCGCTTTAACAAAAGGTAATGGCTTAGGCATCATGACATCCTATAACAGAATCGGTGTTAGATATGCTGCCTGTCACGAACCTTTAATGAAAAACGTCATGAGAGGTGAATGGAAGTACAAAGGCTTAATCATTGACGACGCCTTAACAGGTAGTAATACAAGTAACTATAGTAATGGTCCAGCCATGTTACACTGTGGCACAGACTTATTCTGCTTAGACGGTAAACGTGGTGGTCAATTAAAAGACTGGATTAAGTCAAATAACGACGGCGACTTATTACAAGATTTACAACGTGCAAATAAATACGTTTTATACGCTATCAGTAGATCTTGGATGGGTGGCGTCGCTCCAGAAAATGTTGGTGCTACTCCATGGTGGAAAGTCACCGTTGATGTTATTACAATTAGCGCTGGTACAGTGACAGTTGCTTTATTCGGCATGTATATCTTCACAGAAATCGTGTCCAAGAAAAAAGCAGCTAAACCTGTGGAAGCTGCTGAGTAAAGGAGGTAATGAATATGCAAAACTTCTTTAAAAAATTAGGTATTGGCTATTTCATCGCTGCCGGTACCGCATTCGTTGCATTAATTACAGCATTTATCTTCTTAGCAACATATAAAGGTGCTATGGCTAATAACGCTGCAGCTTTAGTTCCTCAAACAATCGCCATCTTCTTAATTGCTGGTTTCATTGTTGAACTCGCCGTCCTCGTCGTTCCTCAATATAGATTCTTACATATTGCGGCTATGGCGATGTACGCATTAGCGTTATTCAAAGAAATCGTTTTAATCCCACCTCTAATCGCGGACGAAATTAACAACGTTCACTATCAAGGTGGTAACCTTGGCACCAATGTCCTTTACATGGTCCTCTTACTCCTCATCGTCGCTGCTGCTATTACAGTTGCCTTCTTAGGCTTCTATAAGGCTGAAGAAGACGTCGGTGAAGATATGAAGATTAAGAAAGGCAATGTTACAGGTATCGTTAAAGCTTCCGTGGCTGGTGTTGTCGTTTTAGCCGCCGTCTTAACAAGTACACTCATTTCTTTAGACTTAAAGAAAAAGATGAACGTTGCGACAGGTGATGAATGGAACCCAATCACAGAAGAAATTAAGAAAGCTGCTAATGACGCTAACTACACATACGATCCAACAACAGTCGTCATTAAGCAAAAAGAAGAATATACTTCTGCAGACTGGAGCAACTCCGAAATGACTAGTGTCCCACTCACCAAAAATAGAGACGGACACAACTTAGTCTATTACTTCGAAGGTGCTTACTCTGAAGGTTATCAAGGCGACTACTCACCAACATACTGCTATCTCTATCTTTGGGATGATGGTATCTTCGGTGGTACATCCGGTAAAGATAACGTTAGAGGCTATTGGTACAACTCTTCATTAGAAAAGACTGGTAAAAACGAAGAAGGCGTAGATGTTAGAGACTGCTTAAACATGGTTACTAATACCGCTAACTTCGAATCCATCATCGCTAATGATAAAGATGGTTTCTACTCCAAAGAAGCTTACATGTTCCTCGATATGGGTAAAGTTTGGGGCCAAGGTAGTAATGGTCGTAGTATCATTATGAATGGTTACGAATACTATCCAGAAGTTGCTATCTTCATTGATAACCAAGGTGAAGAACTTGAAGCTTACAAAGGTGAAGATGCTGATATCAGTGCATGGGTTCCATCCCGTGTCTTATCAAACCTTGACTATTCATCAATCTTCATTCAAACAGACGTCGAATGGAGTGCCACAAATGGTGCAGTTACTATCAACTATGTTGATAACAACAAGAACAGAGGCATTTCCGACATTTCTGTTAACTTCACAGAAACCGGTAAACAAACCATCTCCATTAAATGGAAAAACGCTGACGGTCAAACATTTGAAGCCAGTGTTGATGTGAATGTTTCCGAACTTCCAGCAGAAGAAGAATAATTCGATTATTCAAACTTACAAAATAGGGTGTTGTCGTTTGACAGCATCCTTTTTGTTTGCAATAATATAGGTCCATGGGGTCGTATTGGTTTCGACCAGGAATGGTTAGGCTCTAACTGCAGTCGAGTGATGACGTTATCATCAAAACAAAAATAACTGACAACAGTTATATGAGAGCTCCTAGAGCTCAACAACTCTGCTTAGCTTAATTTAGCTCCCGACATAGGGTCCGACGCATAGCGCCGGGCAGAGCATCCCCCAAGGTTTTATCCTTTCACGCTTGGGTAGGGTGTCATACCAAAAGGATAGGTGTCTAGAGTAGATAAGTTACTAGCGCCGAAATTCCGTTTATCTCGCACGTCCTAGTGAGTCGATATACGAAAGCGTGTTAAATCTTAATATCGTCTAAACTGTAGACGTTATTGAAGAGCCTTCTTGGGACAGGAGTTCAATTCTCCTCGGCTCCACCAATGAGAATAGAATAGTCATCGAAGGATGACTTTTTATTTTATATAGAGTATTCTTTTCTTATGAGCAAAATGTCTTCCTTATTTAAAACAAGGAAAAAGAAAATATATTGTCTGGATGACAATTTGTTTTACCTTGCCATGAAGGAAAACTTAGAATTTCACTATAAACATAATAAGGATTATAAAGACCTACTCGATAGGATGAACTTTTCTCCAGAAGATGTTAACTCATATGAGGATTTAGAAAAGATTCCTCCAATCCCAACTTTATATTTCAAACACCATAATCTTTTGTCTTTAAAAAATAATAGATATTGGGTAAAAGCCACTTCTAGTGGCACAAGTGGAAAGAACGTTTCTCTTATTGGTTTAACATTTACCGACTTACTACGAGGCTGGGGCATGGTGAGAAGAGTATTCTCTTATCATCACTTATGGTCACTTAGACCACATCGATATATCGTATTTGGTTATGAACCGCATAAAGGAAACGATAAAGCAATCGCTAAGACCGCGCATGGCTTTACCTTCGTATCTCCTGCTTTAAGCAAGGATTATGCGATTAGATGGACTAAAGATGGTTATAAAGTAGACTTAGATAATTTAGAACAAAAGTTCATTAAATATTCCAAAGGAAAAACACCTGTTAGAACACTAGGTTTTCCTGCTTATACATATTTCCTATTAGAACAAATGAAGGCTAAAGGCATAAAGTTAAAACTTCCTAAAGGATCAATTATCTCCTTAGGTGGTGGATGGAAATCTTTCTATAAAGAAAAAGTCGATAAACAAGTCTTCTACGATTTAGTCTATGAAGTCTTAGGTATTGATGATAAACATATCTTTGAATTCTTTGGAGCGGTTGAACACCCAATTCTTTATACGGACTGTCGTTATCATCATTTCCATATTCCTAACTACGCTAGAATCATCATTAGAGATGTTGAAACACTTAAACCTGTTAAACCAGGGCAAGTTGGTTTAATAAACTTATTAACACCAATGTGCGTGGGCACACCTATTTTATCCGTTATGACTGATGATTTAGGCATCCTTCATGAAGAAACATGCCCATGTGGTGAAAAGAGCATGTATTTAGAGATTTTAGGTAGAAGCGGCCTTGAAGATATCAAAACATGCGCTGCTGGCGCGGAAGAACTCTTAAAAGGAGATAAATCATGATTTTATATAAAGGTGAAATATATCCTAATGAGAAACAAACTGAATTGATTTCTTCCTTAAAAGAAGATATGTATTTAACTTTGCAAAATAAAAAGACTCTTTCCTATATGACTGTTATCGATGCATGCGATAAGCTCTATCAAAGAGTGTTTAACCATGAATTTGATCATATTGCTCTTCCTCTTTTGAGCGCGCTTAATATGCCATACTCTTCATTAGAAAGATATGCGAAAGTTTTTTCTAAAGAAGGTCTATTAAAGAAGATTGATGTTGAACTAGGTGATTTAAAGAACGGTGTACTTTCTTTAGATGAAGATAATAACCGTTATTATGAACCATTAGGTATCTTATTTCATATTGCCGCGGGTAATGTTGATTTATTACCAGCCTATAGTGTGGTGGAAGGTCTTCTCGTCGGTAATATTAATATCTTAAAGTTACCAACTGGTGATAATGGCTTATCTATTCTTTTATTGAAAGAACTAATTAAAGAAGCGCCAGTATTAAAAGACTATATTTATGTCTTTGATGTGCCAAGTACAGAAATAGAAACGATTAAGCAATTATCAAATCTTGCGGACGCCACAATTGTATGGGGTGGAGATGAAGCGCAAAGAGCGGCAAGATCATTTGTGGATATCCATTCCTCAATCATTTCTTGGGGCCATAAAATCTCCTTTAGTTATGTCGATAGTGGTGTCACTAACGAAGAGATCGAAGACCTATGTAAATCCATCTGCTTATCTAATCAGTTATTCTGTTCCTCTTCTCAAGGCATCTATATGAACACTGATAGTAAAGAAGAACTACATAGCTTGGCTAAAAGAGTTTTACCAATATTCGCTAAAGTCAGTAAGGAAATGAATACCTTACCATTAACTATGAAGGCTAAAAATTCACTTCTTCTATATAACGATAAGTTAGAAGGTAATACTGATAACATCTACACCGAGGGTGGTGTTTCCGTCATTGTTGAGGAAGATAATGAATTAGAATTATCTTATTTGTTCCAAAATATCTGGATTAAGCCACTTAAGAAGGAAGATATAGTAAATGTCTTAAAACCAAATAAAAACCTCTTACAGACCGTTTCTATTAATAAAGAACTTAAAGATAAAGAAGATATCATTTCCTTATTAGCTAAAGCAGGTGCGGTAAGAATAACCGCTTTAGGTGATAATTCTAGAATGTTAGCAGGCGAAAGCCACGATGGTGAATACGCTTTACGTCGTTACATTAGAATAGTGGAAACAATAAAATAACTAGATCCATACAATAAAGTTTGCTTTTAAAAGTTGAATATTAATAAAAAAATACTTTTTTTATGCATGCTTGCTTTGTAGAATATAAATGTCAAAATTGATAAACCAAACTTGGTATATCAACACATACATAGAAAAAGAAAGGAAATCCACATGGGAAAATCTCGTTTTTTGACGGGCAAAGTGATTATTGCGATTGCTTCATTGCCTGCCATTATCGCCGTTGGTGTTGCCCTTGGGATTGGTAATGCATGGGCATTTGGTGATGGTTCTTCTACCATGACCACCTACCTTACAACACCAGTTCCAGTAGACAAGAGCGCTATGACTCGTTCAGTGTCTGGTATGGGTGACGAACTCGCCGTCGAAGTCGAAGGCGAAGGCATTGTTATGTTAGAGAATAATGGAACTCTTCCACTCAGCAAAAACGATGTCCAAAAAGTCAATGTTTTCGGCCATGGTTCTGTTGACTGGTACATCCAATCTTCAGGTTCTGAAATGGTCGGAACAAAAGGCCACAAGTCTTATGACCTTAACAGTGCTCTTGAAAAAAGAGGCATTGAAGTCAATCAAGACATTCCTGCCTATTACCTTGATTGGCATAAAGCAGAAGGCGATGCCAATACAATCTTCACAGCTCTTGACACATACTTTGTCATCCGTGAACCATCTTTAGAGGTTGATACAAAGTATCAAGAACTCTACGAATCTGCAAAGAATTATAGTAACACAGCCTTCTTCGTTATTTCTCGTCACGCTGGTGAGAACAGTGACTGCCCTCACTATCAAAACAAATTATCCTCAAACAATTCGACTCATAAGAGCGGAAGTACTGTTCAGGATATGGACCGTGACTATCTCGAAATCTCAACCGAAGAAGAATACGCTCTCCGTAAAGTCGCCGCTGACTTCGATAACGTTATCGTTATTGAAAACAGCACCAATAATATGACCCTTGATTTCGTTAAGAACATTAACGCTGATATACCTAACGGTATTGACGCCGTCCTTAACGTTGGTGTTACTGGTGGTCAAGGCGCTCTTGCTATTCCAGATGTCGTCTTTGGTGATGTCACACCTTCTGGCCATATGACAGATACAACTCCATTCCGTCCAGAATATAACATTACATATTATCGTTCTTGTGCAAAACACACCCGCCACTATGAAGGTGGCAAATCTGCCGACTTCTTCAGTAAAGCCGGTAGAGGTTCTGGTGGTTCTGCATTCTATCAATACGCCTGCTATACCGAATATACCGAAGGTATTTACATGGGTTATCGTTGGTTCGAAACCGCTGATGCTGAAGGCTTCTGGGATCGTGAACCATACAATGGCTATGAAAACGTTGTTCAATATCCATTCGGATATGGTATGTCTTACACTAACTTTGACTGGAGGTTTGTCAGTGCTACTAAACTGACCGGAAGCACAATTGACGCTGATGAAACACTCACATTAAAAGTTGAAGTTACAAATAAAGGCGAATACAAAGGTAAAGATGTTGTTCAAGTTTATCTCACCGCTCCATATACCCCAGGTGGTATTGAAAAATCATTCCGTAAATTAGTCGGTTATGAAAAGACTAAATTACTTGAACCTGGTGAATCATGCATCATTGATATTGATGTCGATACAAAAGATTTCAAATCATACGATGATTATGACGCCAATAACAATGGACATACTGGTTATGAATTAGAATCCGGTAACTATATCCTCAACTTCATGACTGATGCTCATAATGTTAAAAAAGATATGTCTCCATTAACTTATAGAGTTAATCATGACGTTATGATTGACACAGACGAAGTCACTGGTGAAGTCGTTGAAAACCGCTTCACAGGTGATACCGCTTATGAAGGCATGCCAATTGATGGTTCTTCTGTCGACCAAAATATCGAGTTCGTCCATCGTAATAATTTCCCAGAACTTCTCACAGAATGTGAACCAAATAAACCATGGACTGATAAGCTCATGAATCGTCTTTCAGACCCAGATCCTATTGCTAACTATAGTTATAGTAAAAAGATGTCTGATACATGGGATAATGCGACTGAAGACTATTGGGGCAACCCAATCCCACAAACAGCACCAACATGGAATAATGGTGGCAATCTTAAACTCATGGAAGATGGTCAACTTACTGATCTCGGTATGATCTGTGGTGAAAACTACGATGCTCCAGAATGGGAATCCGTCCTTGATCAACTTGACTTCAATAACTCCAAGACAATCGTTACCGAAAACTCCAACTACGCTGGTCGTGGTATGACTGAAATCGGTTTACGTTCTTCTAGCAACTCCAATGCTTTCAAATTTGAAGAAGGTGCTGCTATGATCGGTGGTGGCTTAGGCCAAAACGATGAAATTAACTGTCCAGCTTATCCAGGTCCAACAATGGGCTGCCAAGCTTGGAACAGAGCACTTACATTAAAACTTGGTAAATCAATGGGTAATGACATGAACGCTTCTGGCGCTGATGGCATCTTCTCACCAAACTGTAACTTACACCGTTCAACATATGGTGGTAGAAACTGTGGTTACCAATCCGAAGACCCAATCCTTTCTGGCCGTTATGTTTCTGAAATTATTAAAGGTATTAGCATTTATGGTCGTATGACTTTCGTTAAACACTTTGTTGCTAACGACCAAGACTTCAACCGTATGGCTAATATGGCTTGGATGACCGAACAAACATTCCGTGAATTATATCTCCGTTCATTCGAAGAAGCAGTTAAGAATGGTGGTACCGTTGGTATCATGACATCCTTCAACCGTGTTGGTGGCCTTTGGGCTGGTGGCAACGAAGCTCTTATCCAAGGTGTTCTCCGTAAAGAATGGGGCTTCCGTGGTCAAATCATTACCGATATGACTGAAAATAAGACCAACATGGATATCGGTTTCTCATTCCGTTATGGTGGTAACCTTAACCTTGGTGGTGGTAATACTGTTGCTAATGCAATCGGTACCGCTAGCAATACTCCAGTTCGTGTTCAATACCGTTTACGTGAAGCTATGCACGAAATCGCTTATGCGTACTGCCACGCTATGTGGAGAAACGCGACATATAATGCCGCAAGTGACCCATCAGAAATGATCGTCTCAATTCCACCAAAAGAACCTTACTTATGGTGGAAGCCAGCCGTTATCTCACTTGATGTAATGGTCTATGGCGGACTTATCGTTGCGACAGCAGCTGCCGGATTAACAATCTTCAAAGCTGCAAAATCCACAAGAAAGGGGAAAGTTGAAAATGCCTAAGTTCTTTGATTGGATGAAAAAACACATCATCGCCTCTACTGCCATCCTTCTTGGTGGTGTCGCTGTTATCGTCGCTGCAACTGCATTCATTGTTACTGGCGCTCAATACGCTAAATATAGCGATGATTATGAAGCGAAAAAGAAAGTGCTTCTTGCTAATATGCCTCAACTTCCTGAATCAGTCTTTAGAGATAATGAATATGTTACTTATGATGATGCCGCTAAAAGCGTTACTAAAACTAAATCATCATATGCTAATAAGTATCTATTAACTGTTAAGGATGCTGCAATCGATCTCGATAAAGGCGAACCAGCATATACCACACTTGGTAGTACTTCTTGGGAAGTAGCTACTGGCTTCAAGAGTGGTGGTTCTATGACTTACACAATCAATACCGCTTCTAACGGTATGACTGATGTTGACGTTTACCTTGCAATAGGCGAAGTTAAGAACGTCCCAATCGATAACCTTATCGACTTCATCACCATCAAGATTAATGGCTTACCTGTTACTACTGTTGATTTTGACCTCCCAAGTAGTGGTGCAATGCAACAATTAGTGCTTAAAAATACCAATCTTGTTAAAGGTGAAAACACATTAGAATTCGCTACATCTGTTAGTGATGGAAGTAATAACTTCATCATGCCAGCTATCGCGGCTGTTACATTCATCACTGACGTTGAATTAGCATAATTCAATAACTTAAATTTAAATGGGGAAACCGCTCAGTACGGTTCCCCATTTTTATTTGCGCGCATACCTATAGTTTTTTTACAATAATCCGAATTTGTCTTATGAATTAACAAAGATAAAATTTTTTGTTGCGATATTATTTGAGAGTGCTAAACTTATAGCCAAGTAAAATTATGAAAAGAGCATTTTATTACTTTTATAGCTACTATTATCCAAGAGGTAATCAATAATCTTGGC
>CAMZGG010000031.1 GCA_947306345.1 uncultured Caryophanales bacterium | reverse complement strand
TTCTTCATAGAGATAATCCAATTGTAATCGCTAACCTAGCGAGCGCTACTAGATACTTACCAGCGCCTGAATTATTTAAGGAAAGAACATTTACTTTAAAGAAAGGCAAACATTATCAACTAGAGGATATTAGAAGAAAACTCATTAAAGATGGTTATGCCTTAGTTAATAAAGTTGACCAATCATTACAGTTCGCTATTCGTGGTGATGTTTTAGATATCTTCTCCGTTAATAATGATAATCCTGTGCGTATTGAATTCTTCGATGATGAAATCGAAAGCATGAGATATTTTGATCTCGCTAAACAGACATCAATTGGTATGTTAGAAGAAGTTACTATTTTACCAGCATCAGATATCTTATTTAACGATGAAGATTTAGCCAAAAGTAGTGATAAATTATACGCAAATATTGAGAAAGACAAAGAAGTCATTGGACAAACACTTTTTGAAAAATTAAGGGACACGGTAGATGATTTGGCCTTTATTTTGAGTGAAGGACAAATTGATGAAAAGTTCTATAAATACTATGGATTCTTAACCAAAGACCATTATTCAATTTTTGATTATTGCAAGGACTATAAGAATGTCTTTATTGATATTAATGGTATTAAGAATTCCAATGATATGCTGCAAAGAGATTCTCATACCTATTTAGATGAGTTATATGAAAATGGTAAAGCCTTATCTAGACTTGAAATCTACCAAGATATCAATCGTCTAGTAAATATGAATAACCATATAACCACATCATCTTTATTAGATTCTCCTTCATCTATTTCTTTCCCTGTTAAAGCAGTTCCATTCCAGGCTAGTAAGAAATCAGATGCGATAAATATTATCTTTTCCTATTTAAAAGATGATTATCAAATCGTTTTAGCCTTAAACAATAAAGAACATATCCATCTTGCAGAACAAGTTTTAGACTTCCAACACATTAAATATCAAATCGTAGAAGGCTTTGATTTACCAAAAGAAGGTAAAGTAGGTATTTCACTTATTAACTTAGCCAGCGGCTTTGTTTTAAGTGAAGAAAAGATAGTCTATTTAACAAGCGCAGAACTCTTTAATGAGAAAGTTAGAACTGCGAGATTTGATAATAGATTCAAAGAAGCTACGATTCTTAGAAGCTATGAAGAATTAGAACCGGGTGACTATGTTGTTCATGAATATCAAGGTATTGGTCAATTTATCGCTCTTCAGACATTAGAAGTTAATGGTACACATAAGGACTATCTAAAGATTGCTTATTGGGGCAATGAATTCTTATATGTCCCAGTCGTGCAGTTCCAATTAGTACGTAAATACTTAGGCAAAGAAGGCGCCGCTCCTAGATTAAGTCATTTACATAGTAAAGACTGGGAAAACACCAAGAAGAAAGTTAAAGCTAGAGTTAACGATTTAGCGGAACGTCTAATGCAACTATACGTTGAAAGAAGTAAAGCTCAAGGCTTTGCCTTCCAACAAGATGATGAATTCCAACAAGAATTTGAAAATGAATTTGAATATCCTTTAACTCGTGATCAAGAAAAAGCTCTAAACGATATCAAAAAAGATATGGAAAGCAGCGCTCCTATGGACCGCTTATTATGTGGTGATGTTGGCTTCGGTAAAACTGAAGTGGCCTTTAGAGCCGCTTTTAAAGCTATCCTTTCTGGTAAACAAGTGGCTATTTTATGTCCAACCACATTATTAGCAAGACAACACTATGAACTAGCGTGTAAGCGTTTTGCTAACTTTGATGTTAATATCGCAGTCTTCTCTAGATTAGTAAAAGCCTCTCAACAAACTAAATATATGAAGCTTGTGGAAGAAGGCAAAGCACACCTTATAATCGGTACACATAGGCTTCTTTCTAAGAATTTACACTTTAATAATTTAGGTCTATTAATCGTTGATGAAGAACAACGCTTTGGTGTGGAGCAAAAGGAAAGAATTAAAGAAATCAAAAAAGATATTGATGTCTTAACATTGTCTGCAACTCCTATTCCTAGAACATTACAAATTTCTTTAATTGGTGTTAGAAGTATGTCTAAGATTGATACTCCTCCACAAGATAGAATGCCAATCCAAACATATGTAACTCCATTTAGATTAGATGTTGTTAAAGAATTAATTGAAAGAGAATTAGGAAGAAATGGACAAGTGTTCTTCTTACATAACAATATCGCTACTTTATACAACAGAGTCTCAACATTACAAAAGCTCTTACCTAATGTGCATATTGGTGTTGCGCACGGCAAGATGGATAGAGAAGATATCGAAGATGTGATGATGCGTTTCTATGAAGGCGAAATTGATGTTTTAGTGTCCACATCTATTATCGAAAATGGTATTGATGTTCCTAACGCTAATATGATTATCGTTGAAGATAGTGAAAACTATGGTTTATCACAGTTATATCAAATCAAAGGTCGTGTAGGACGTTCTTCTAGAATTGCTTATGCTTACTTAATGTATAGTGAATACAAAGTATTAAACGAAAAAGCCCAAAAGAGATTAAAAGCCCTTCAAGACTTTACTGAACTCGGCAGTGGTTATAAGATTGCCCAACGTGACTTAATGATTAGAGGCGCTGGTGATATCTTAGGTCCAGAACAAGCGGGCTTTATTGATTCCATTGGTTTAGATATGTATATCAAGCTCCTTAATGACGCAGTTAAGGAAAAGATGGAAGGTAAAGTTGAAGAAGAAGATATTGAAATCAATCCAACCCTAGATATCGATGCTTATATTCCAAATAGCTATGCTAAAGAAGGCGATAAGATTGAACTTTATCAAGAAATCTTACACGCTCCAACGTTATTTGAATTAGAAACAATTAAAACTAAAACAAGAGATGTCTATGGCCGTCTTCCCGAAGAAGTTGAATCCTTATTTGCAAAACGCAGTATTGATTTATTAACTAAAGAAGCTCATGTTTTGAAGCTTCAAGATAAATCCAAGTTTGTGGAAATCAACTTAGGTGATGAATATATTAATATCAAAGGTATTGGCAATATTTTATTTGAAGCATTAATTCCATTTTTAGCATTCGTTAAAATCAGTTATGCTAATAATGTCTTTAGAATTGTATTAAATAAAGGTAAGAACTGGGTTTATGACCTAGAAAATATCCTTAAGAGTCTAATGGAAATTCAAAATCATTTCGTAGCGAAGGAAATTAACTAATATGCGTTTAGATGTCGTACTAAAATTATCAGGTTTAATTAAAAGAAGAACGGTCGCAAAGGAGCTTGCGGAACGTGGTCGCATTTTGATTAATAATCGTGTCGCAAAACCATCTAGTGAAGTCAGAGAAGGTGACCGTTTAGAACTACATTTAGGTAACCGTGTTTTAATCGTTGAAATTAACTTCATTGAGAAATTTAAAAAGGACTTTCCAACATATAAAGAAATCTTAACAACAAAGGTAAATAGCGATGCTTAGTCTTGATAAAAACCAAAAATATCTATTAGCGTGTTCACATGGTCCAGACTCAATGGCACTTTTCTACATGCTTAAAGAAGAAGGTTATAAATTTGCAGTGGCGCATGTTAACTATCATCTCCGTGAAGAAAGCAATTTAGAACAAGAACAATTAGAGGCTTACTGCGCGAAAAACAATGTCCAACTATACGTTAAAGATGTGGATGAAGTTTTAGGCAATAATAACTTAGAAGAGAAATGTAGAATCATCCGTTATACATTCTTTAAAGATTTAGTTAATCAATATGGCTTTGATGCAGTCTTAATTGCCCACAATCAAGATGACCTCATTGAAACCTATTTAATGCAAAAAAGACGGCAAAACTTAGTTCAATTTTTTGGAATTAAAGAAAAACCTATCATTTTTGACGTAAAAATCATCCGTCCTTTACTTAGCTATTCAAAACAAGAATTATTAATGTTCTGTGACTTAAATAAAGTCGAATATTCTATCGATAAAACTAATTTAGAAAATACATTTTTACGTAATCAAATTAGACATCAAATCGTTGAAAGAATGAACAAATTTGATCGTAAAAAGATTTTAAGAGAAATCGATGATGAGAACTTAAGATTAAATGTCATCAATGATAAGATTTCTAGAATTAATAGCAATAAATGTGAAGATTATAATAGGTTAACTGATGATGAGTTCTTATACGCTATTGTGAAGCGTGGAAGAGAACTAAAACCTGATTTCACCATGAGCCGCAATCAAGGTTTAGAAATTAGAAAAATCTTCCAATCTTATAAAGCTAATGTTTCTGTTAATGTATCGGATTTGACCTTAGTGAAAAGCTATGATTCTTTCCAATTTGTTGATCAAGATAAAGAGGCAAATTTCTCTTACAAAATTGATAGTCCATGTGTGCTCGACACAGAATATTTCTATTTGGATTTTACAGGTGATACGAGCAACCGTAACGTGGGTAAAGAAGACTATCCATTAACCATTAGAAACGCTCAGCCAAATGATGTTTATCTTATCAAGGGATACGAGAAACAATTAAGACGCTTATTTATTGATTGGAAAGTTCCAGTTCCTTTAAGAAAAAGATGGCCTGTCATCATCAATAAAAATGGAACAGTTATCTATGTTCCTAGATATCAAAAAGACTTTAAAAAAGAAAATAACTGCAATTTTTATGTTAAATAAAACCCATTAGGTGTGTTTTTCTTTATATATAAAAAGAAATGTTGGTATAATAAATCAATCGCGTAAAATATTGAGGAGGTAAAAAATATGGATGAAGAAAACAATAGACCTCAAAGTAGAATTTCTAGAAGCTTTATTTTTTCGATATTGTTCGTCGCTGCAATATTAGGTTTAATCGCTTATTTCATTTTCTCGAACATGAGTACTGTTAAAACTATTCAGTTCGATGAATTTGTGACTTACTTACAACAAGGTAATGTGACTGATGTGCAATTAGTCCAAGCTGAAACCAAGATTACAGTCAATGGTCATTATTCCAAAGAAGATTCCAATGGTAAACCTGTTAAAACAGCATTTACCACAGGTATCCCTGAAGAAATGTTTAACACTGAATTAAAGTGGTACATCGATATTAATGGTGACGGCGTTAAAGAAACTATCACAAAATCAATTACTCAAATGATTATTGATGCTTCTAAAGAAAATGAACCTGGTAAAACACCAAAGTTTGTTATTACAGTTAAGGATCCATACGAAGTATCATGGTTTGATCGTTGGGGCCCAACAATTATCATCTTAGCGGGTTCCACGTTACTTTTATTATTCTTGTTCTCAAGAATGTCCTCTTCTGTTAATACCTCTAACAGACAAGCAATGGACTTCAACCGTTCTCGTGCTAGAAGAGTCAATACAAGCAAAATCAAATTTGAAGATGTTGCGGGTGCTGACGAAGAAAAGACCGAAATGGAAGAACTCGTTTATTACTTAAAAGAACCAAAGAAATATACAAAGTATGGCGCTAAATTGCCAAAGGGTGTCCTCTTAGTGGGCCCTCCAGGATGTGGTAAAACATTATTAGCCAAAGCCGTGGCTGGTGAAGCTGGTGTTCCATTCTTCTCCATCTCTGGTTCCGACTTTGTCGAAATGTTCGTTGGTGTTGGCGCGGGACGTGTTAGAGACATGTTCAGAATCGCTAAAGAAAATGCTCCATGCTTAGTCTTTATCGATGAAATCGATGCTGTTGGTAGACAAAGAGGTGCTGGTTTAGGTGGTGGTAACGATGAACGTGAACAAACACTTAACCAATTACTCGTTGAAATGGATGGCTTTAATGATAACTCCGGTATTATCGTTATCGCGGCTACAAATAGAGACGATGTTCTCGATCCAGCTCTTTTAAGAGCGGGTCGTTTTGATAGAAAGATTACAGTTTCCTTACCTGATGTTAAAGGTAGAGAAGCAATCTTCAAAGTCCACTCAAGAAATAAGAAAGTTTCTTCTGAAGTCAACTTTGAAAATCTTTCAAAGAGAACTGTTGGTTTCTCCGGTGCTGATATTGAAAATATCATGAACGAAGCTGCTATCTTAGCGGTTCGTGCCAATAGAGAAGAAATCACTATCATGGATATTGATGAAGCTATTGACCGTAGATTTGCTGGTCCTGCTAAGAAGTCTCGTGCTTTAACCGAAGAAGAAAAGTGGAGAACAGCTTACCACGAAAGTGGTCACGCCATTGTTGGCTTAAAGTATCCACATGCTGGTAAAGTCCAAAAGATCACCATCATCCCACGTGGTAACGTTGGTGGTTGGGTCTTAGCCACTCCAGAAAAAGATAAGTACAATTACACCAAAGGTGAATTGATTGCTGATATCGTTCTTGATATGGGTGGTCGTTCCGCTGAAGAAATCTTCTGCGACGATATTGACACAGGCGCCTACGCTGACATTAAAAACGCTACCGCCAGAGCACGTGCAATGGTTTGCGAATATGGTATGTCCGATTTAGGTCCTATCCAATACGAAAGAGATACTGGTAGTGTCTTCTTAGGAAGAGACTATACAAATACACAAAAGAATTTCTCTGCTGAAACAGCAACAAAGATTGACGCTGAAATCCGTAAGATTATCGACTTTGCTCATGCTGAAGCAATTCGTGTCATCAAGGAAAACAAAGCGGATGTTGAACTCCTTGCTAAGACCTTGGTTGAAAACGAACAAATCACTGCGGAAGAAATCGAATACTTGATGGAACATCGTCATCTTAAGAAAGACGAAAAGCCAGCAGAAGAAAAGCCTCAACCAGAAGCTGAAGAGGCAAAGGTTGAAACCGCTGAAGGCGAAAACAAATAATTAACTTAGGAAGGGCAAAACCTTCCTTTCATTATGTGGAAATTAGGTAATTTTAACATCGAAGGAAAAGTCGTTCTTGCCCCAATGGCAGGAATCACAAGTGCAGGTTATCGAAAATACCTCAATACTTTTGGCGTGGATGTCTGTGTTAGTGAGATGGTTTCTGATATGGGATTACTCTATCAAAACAAAGAAACCGAGTCTTATGTCAAATATGAAAAGGATCAAACATTAACCGGTGTCCAATTATTCGGCGCTAAGGCTGAAAACTTGGCTAAAGCTGTAGCCGTATCGCTTACATTGAACCCGTGTATCGATTTCTTTGATGTCAATATGGGCTGCCCAGTTCCTAAAGTTACTAAGACCGGAGCAGGCTCTGCTTTAATGCTTAATCCTAAGTTATGTGGAGATATTATTCGTGCGATGAAAGCCGTTACTGATAAGCCAGTCACCGCTAAGATAAGATTAGGCTATAATGAGGTTAACTTTTTAGACGTCATAAAAGAGCTTGAAGATGCTGGCGTAGACGCTATTGCAATCCACGCTAGAACAAGAAAAGAACTCTATATGGGCGAACCACATTATGACCTATTAAAAGGCCTTAGAAACAAGATGAAAGTACCACTCATCGTTTCGGGCAATATCTATACTTTGGACGACGCAATTAACGCTCTCAACATCACAGGAGCGGACGCAGTGATGGTGGCGCGTGGTGGTATGGGAAATCCATTCCTCATCAAGCAAATTAAAACATATTTCGAAACAGGTGAAAGATTACCAAATCCTTCATTCTTAGAACAATGTGAGTACTGTTTAGAACTTGCTAAATCAATGTGTGAAGAAAAAGGAGAATTAACAGCGATGAGAATTTATCGTGGTATCGCCCCAAAATTCTTCTCTGGATTCGCTAATTCTAGAACACTTAGAACAGTGCTTGCTACTTCATTAACGGACTATAATTCGCTAGTGAAGATTCTTGATGAATTCAAGAAAGAAAATCTTAAATTTTAACGTTTGTCTTTTTTTAGACAAAGAACTCGTATATAGTATTTGAGCGTGGATATTTGAAAGGAAAGTTGAAAATATGAACATTAATGAATTAAATGATCAAGAACTAATCCGTTTAGAAAAGATTAAAAAATACCAAGAATTAGGTATCGATCCTTTTGGTCAAGCTTATAAAGTTTCCCATTCTATTAAAGAAATTCGTGCCTTATGTAATAAGAAATCTGAAAAAGCCCTTGCTAAAATGGCTTTAAAAGTTTCTGTCGCTGGCCGTATCAAAGCTATTCGTAAAATGGGTAAAGCTTCCTTTATGAATATCCAAGATAAAACTGGTAATATCCAAGTTTATTTATCACTTGATGGTTTAGGCAAAAAGAACTATGACCTTTTCAAGATGGCCGATATCGGCGATATCGTCGGTGTTAAGGGCATCATGAACTTAACAAGAACTGGTGAATTAACAATTAAAGCGCAAAAGTTCATTCACTTAACAAAGTGCTTACATCCATTACCAGAAAAGTTCCATGGCTTAACTGACGTTGAAGAACGTTCTAGAAGAAGATACTTAGACTTAATCATGAACGAAGAAGCAAGAAAAGTTGCCTTCATGAGACCACAAATCATCCGTAGTATCCAACACTTCCTCGATGGTAAAGGCTTCACAGAAGTTGAAACATCAATTCTTTCCCCAATCTTAGGTGGTGCTTCCGCTCGTCCATTCATTACACATCACAATACATTAGATAAAGATTTCTACTTAAGAATCGCTACTGAACTTAACCTCAAACGTTTACTCGTTGGTGGTATGGAAAGAGTGTATGAAATCGGTAGACTTTTCCGTAATGAAGGTATGGATGCTTCCCATAACCCAGAATTCACCACAATTGAAATCTATCAAGCCTACAGTGACTTAAGAGGTATTGGTGACTTAACTGAAAAATTAATTAGAAATGCCGCTAAAGAAGTGACAGGTTCTGCTATCGTCAAATATGGTGACCGTGAAATTAATTTCAAAGACCCATTCAAATGGATCTCCATGAATGACTTAATCAAAGAAAAATGCGGTATTGATTTCAAGGAAGTAAAAACCTATGAAGAAGCTAAGAAACTCGCTGATGAACGTGACTTACATTTAGACAAGTTCAAAAACACAGTGGGCTACGTTATGAACGAATTCTTTGAAGAGTTCTGCCAAGCTGATTTAATCCAACCTACCTTTGTTTATGAATATCCAATCGAAGTTTCCCCATTAACCAAGAAAGAAAAAGATCCAAGATTCGTTCAAAGATTTGAATTATTCGTTAATGGTAAAGAACTCGCTAATGCTTATACCGAACTTAACGATCCATTAGATCAAGAAGAAAGATTCCTCGCTCAATTAGAAGCTAAGAAGTTAGGCGATGAAGAAGCTAGTGAAATGGATAAAGACTTCGTTGAAGCTCTTGAATATGGTATGCCTCCAACAGGTGGTGTGGGCATGGGTATTGATAGATTAGTCATGCTCTTAACTAACCAAGAACAAATTCGTGAAGTCATTCTCTTCCCAACAATGAGAGATAGAGATCGCTAATAATTTCAAAAAATCATAAAAATTTTGGACAAAATTCAAAAAACGCCCCTATTACATTATTGAGGGGGCTTTTTTGATGGTTGCAACCAAGGTCTAACTTTTCTATCCTAAAGTCCCTAAAAGGCACTAATACGTATACGCGCTTTACAAATTGATTATTGGCTAGTATAATTGACACGCTACAATGTAGCATTAATCTCTGCTACCAATGTAAATATGGTAGCCATTAGACCAGAGGGAGGTAAATAAAATGCGCAATTATGAAATTATGTACATTTTGAAGGCCGACTTAGACGAAGCCGCTCGTGAAGCTGAAATGGGCAATATCCAAAAGCTCCTCGAAAAGAACGGCGCCAAGGTTAACAACACAGATACCAAGATGGGTTTACGCGAATTAGCGTACGAAATCAAGGAACAAACCAAAGGTTTCTATGTCATCCTCAAAGTGGAAGCTGATGAGGCTGCACTTTATCAATTCAATCGTAAAGTCAAAATCAATCCAGCCGTGTTACGTCATCTAGTTACAGTTGATCAACAATAAGGAGGACAATTACATGGTTAATCGTGTACTCTTAATGGGTCGTTTAGTTAAGGACCCAGAATTAAGAAAAACCAATTCTGATGTTAGCTTCGCAACATTCACTCTTGCAGTGGATAACCGCATTAGAGAAGCTGATGGCACAAGGGGTACAATCTTCATTGATTGTCGTGTCTTCAGAGAACAAGCTAAAAGCTTGGTTAAGAACACCAGAAAAGGCAGCAGGATCGCAGTCGATGGCAGTCTCAATCAAAGAAATTTTGAACGCAAAGATGGCACTAAAGGTAAAGCAATCGAAATTATCGTCGATAGTGTGACATTCTTAGATCCTAAGAAAGACGCACCAGCCGAAGAACCAAAATTCGATGATGTTCCAGCCCAATCCAGCGGCAACAATTTAGACTTAAATGACTTGCCAGATGACGATCTTCCATTTTAATTAAAAGAAAGGGAAAATTATGGCATTTAGAAAAGTTAGACCACATAAAAAAGTTTGTATCTTCTGCAAGAACAAATCTAAATTCATTGACTACAAAGATGTCGAACTCTTAAAGACAATGATTACCCCAAACGGTAAGATTTCCACCAGAAGAGCAACAGGCACATGCGCTAAGCACCAAAGAGAATTAGCCAAAGCTATCAAAAACGCTAGATTCATGGCTCTTCTCCCATACGTTGCTGACTAATTACGGTCTTTGTGTTAGGACAGTCGCGATTTGCCTCAGTTGGCTAAAAATGACTTTCCTCGCAAGGTAGTTAGTCGAAGCATGTGAAGAAGTCCTAAGTCTAGGGCTAAATCAATGTAAATTAAGTCGTCCATAGTGCGTGTGAAGCAATTGGAGGCCTTCGTGTCGAAGCTTTGTCGGGCAGCTTGTCACGCCGTCGTCGAAGTAGTCGTGGCAAAATTGGACAACTGGTGGAGGCTCTTTTCGGGGAAAGCAAAATTTAGTATTTGTTTTCATAGATCTGCTCTCTTCTCTGCGAGTATTATTGCATAGTGAGTATTACAAAAGTGCCAAACTGACTAAAAAAATTAATATTCTCTTATTACATAGCAAAAATTTACATTTTCCTTTTAATTTAATATCTTTTCTGTTATTCTAAAACGCTAATTAACATAGGGGGTTTCTTATGAGAAGAAGAAAACTGATATTTTTAGGATTAATGCTTAGCGGGTTAATCCTCTCTTCGTGTAACCATAATCAAGGGCCAGCAAAACCTGTTGAACCAATTGAACCAACTTATTTAACAGTTAGTGAAGCGGTTGCTTTAGCTGCTCAAGTGGGAACAGAAGGCACTAGTGAAAAGCAATATGTCACAGGAACAGTAAAAAGCATTAGCAATCCTACATATGGCGAAATGTATATCACCGATGGTGTTAAAGACTTATATGTCTATGGTGTTTATTCAAGCGATGGCACAACAAAATATAGTGATCTAACCACTAAACCATATACGAATGATGAAGTGTTCTTATATGGATTTGTGAAAACATATAATGGTAATCCAGAGATGGGACAATCTTGGTTAATGAAAATGGTGTCTCATCAAGACGATGTTGATATTCATGATTATGAGTCAATGAATATTAATAACGCTAGAAAAGCAACAAATAATAGTAAAGTCCTTGTTCAAGGAGTTGTTGCCACAATTACTTATTCTAACGGTAAAGTTCCTAGTGGTGTTTATCTCGTTGATGATACTTCTTCAATTTATGTCTATAGTCCAGAGATTGCTGGAAGAGTGGAAGTTGGAGAAGAAATTAAAGTCGCTGGTGTTAAAACCGAATACATCCTTGAAAGCGAACTTGAATACGCTCAAACATTTGGCTATCAAGGTTCTATTCAATTAGATAAGGCGATATTTGTAAGCTCCTTAGGAAAGAATAAAGATTTCTTAAAGAGTTGGATACAAGAAACAACCATGAAGAACATCATGGAAACTCCATTAACAAATAACATTACAACTTTAATCCATAAAGTTACTGCGATTGTTAATAAAGTTCCTGGCGCAGGATTTGTTAACTATTACATTAATGATTTAGATAATGAAACAGGCTCATACGTATACACATTATGTAATGGAAGCGATTTCAATTACTTAGATGCATATGATGGAAAAATTTGCACAGTTTATGTCGCTGTTCATAATGCGAAATCAACAAGTTCTGGTATCTTCTATCGTTTAATGCCAATTAAAGTAGAAGAAAACACAAGCTTTTCAATGACTGATGAACAAAAAGCACAATTTGCGTTAGATTATTACGCTTCTAAACAATTCTTAGCAGAATATAGTTCTGATCCATCATTAGAGTTACTCACTTCTATTGATAACGAATATATTCCATTCTCTAATGTTAAGGTAAGTTACTCCTCTAATAGTGAGTTAGTTACCTTTAGTGAAGAAAATGACAAACTAGTTATGCATATCGCTAATGGTGTTGCTCAAGTTAATGTCACTATGACAGCAACATATAACAAAGTTACTGCTAATAAGGTCATTTCCTTTAAGGTTATTGATTCAGTACTTCCTGAAACAGAATCTATCGCTGATGTAATTGACAAAGAAGATGGCACTTCTGTTTGTGTTAAAGGAATCGTTATGTCCTCATTAGTGAATCAAACTGGATTCTATATCAACGATGGAACCGGAGTTATCGCAGTTAGAACCACTGAAGAAGAGATGAAAGGAATTGCTATTGGTAACGAAGTAGTGATGGAAGGTAGCAGAAAACACATCGTCAAATCAGAATCCAACAATGTTGGTCAATCCTGTATTGATAATGCGACATGTGTTGCTAACTTATTTGGTAATCACCCATATGATAAATCAACATTTATCACTAATAAGACATTCGATGAAATCGTTACTAGTGAAAAGAATAAACAAGCAACAGAAGATTTAACATGTAATGTCTATGTTGCTAAATGTCGCTTAAGAAAAAATAGCACTCAATATTCCACAAACTATTATTTGAGTAATACTGCTCATGATAAAGAGTTCTTGCTCTACTCTAAAAGTGGTGCTCAATATTCGGCGTTTGATGCTTTCAGTGATGATCGTGAAATCACTGTTGAATTCATGCTTGTTGATTGGAATTCAAAAAATGAATATAGAGCGTGTATTGTTTCTGCAAGTGATGGAACAACCACAATCTTTAATACACTTAATTTCCAATAAGTATTGATAAAATGAAAATAAGTCGTCCTTCATGGACGGCTTTTTCATATCCTTTTTCATATATTTACATATATAATATATATGTTATTATATAGTCAAAAGTATATATTTATTGTTAATAAGATTGGGTGATCTAAGAAATGACTATGAATTTTGAACTAAAACTAATTAGAGAAGATAATACTGGTTATGAATACCAATTTGGACAGTTTGTGTTTGGCTTAATGAATGGCTTTGGTAAATATCTTAAAGTCAAAAAAGATGTAGACTCACAAATTATAGAGTGTTATGAAGTTGGTGAATTTAAAAATGGAAAATTAAATGGTCTTGGTAAATGTATTAAAGATAACAAGCTTATCCATTGTGGTTTTTATAAAGATGGAGAAGTAGTAAACACTGATGATTTTATTAAGAAACTATCAAGTGAAGATGTATCTGAAATTCAATTTGATGGTGTTAAACACTTAGGCAAAAGATATTATCAAGATAAAGATAACGGCTATCAAGTTATCATCTGTGATAAAAAGATCGTTTATTTCATTAACGGACCACAAATACAAAATACTAGTTATACTTATTATCGCTTTTCATACTTAAAGGATGGTGAAGAAGTTGGTTTATCAATCGAATATCTTTTAGATGAACAAGGCAATGTTTCTAAAGATAAAGTTGAACTCTATTTACCTGAAGAAAATTATGACGATAGGAATTGCCATCGTAATGGTACTCTCGATGGGTG
>CAMZGG010000030.1 GCA_947306345.1 uncultured Caryophanales bacterium | reverse complement strand
TCTGTGTAGTTATGAGCATTGAAGAAATAAACAATTTGTTGGGCTGGCCATTTATCAGCGGTTAAAGCGTCAACAGTATTAGTGAAGATATAGATTTCATCCCAGATGTCATCGTATTCAACACCCACAACAACTTGTAAGTTTTTAGAGACATAATATGTGTCACCTTCAACATCGATTTCAGTGAAACCAGCTGTTTTTAAGGATTCGATATAAGCGTTAGAGATTTCTTCCATATCGAATTCAACTTCATCGCCGTTTTCATCCTCTTCATAATCGTATGAAATAGTGATCCATAAACCATCATCATCTGGTTCAAAACGGAATTCATCAGCATCAGTGTCAGTGAAAGCTGGAACTACATCAGTAATTTCTTCACCTAAATAGGCCGCGACTTGCGCGCTTGGCCATGATAAATATGGCGCTCTATCAAATTTGATTTTGAATGAACCAGCATCTTTATACATTTGGATGTAGATTTCATGATGCTCACTGACGTATGTAGAACCACCTTCTGTTAATAATGTATAGCCATTATCAAGAAGAGTTTGTTTATAAGCAGCAATAGCGGCTTCTTCTGTACCTTGTTCAACTTCAACAACGATATATGTACCATATGAATCATCATTTAATTGGAAACCAGTTGTTTCACCAACATAACCAGGAACTATATCAACGAGATAACCGCCTAATAATTCAGAGATCTCATCTTGTGGGAATTCTGTTGTTGGGAATGGTTCTAAATAGATATAGAAAATGATACCAATAGTGTTTTTATTTGGATCAAATGAATAATCTAATCTGAATAAGCCTTTGCCTTCAACCGCTTTAGTGGCGGAATAAGAGTTACCAGAATTTAAAACTTTGAAACCAGCTTCTTGTAAAGCCACCATGTAGTTGGCGGCATCTTGTGCGGTGGCACCATAAATGGTGTAGAAGGCAACGATCATATCGATATCGCCTGTTCCAAAGAAGTATTCGTTTGTGTCAGCTTCTTCGAAGTAATATTGACCATTAGTGACATTTAAAGCAGGAATATCAACGTAAGCACCGTTATATTTCTCAAAGAATGCTTTAATAGGGGCCTCATTCCAGAAGTTAACTGGCATATAGACAATCATGAACATACCAGTTTGTACGTTGCAGAAATAGCAAACCATATAGGCATTATCTGGAGAGACTGCGACATAGAAACCGTCAAGTTTTTCATCTTGGATTGTCCAATTAGCGGCAGTTACGATAGCGCTATAACCAGCATCATCACTTGTGACATTATCGAAATAACCAACAATTGCAATCATGCTGGTATCTTCGATTGTTTGATAATAACCACCTTCAATAGCAGGAGCGGCAACCTTTGAACCGAAGTATTTATCTGCAACATAAGTAGCAAATTCAGTTGGGAATGTATATTGATATGGGTCCATAGCGACAATCGCTAATTGACCTTGATTACTTGAAATTGCGACTTGAACAATGCGCTTACCAGCATCAGTCATGACGCTCTTTTCAAAAATCATACTAGATGAACTGACTAAGACATAACCATTGAATGATAATGCTCTAGCATATGCTGTGACGAATTCTTCTGTGATAGCACCACCAAGAATGACAACCGCATTGTATTGAGCGTTATAGTTAACTGTGGATTCTTCAAAGCCTGTATATGGAAGAACTTCGCCATATAGCTTACTGGCCATGAAGGCAGCTTCTTCGTCTGTCCAATTTGTTTTAGGAGCTTTAGTAATAGTGACTTTAAATGAATCATTCACTGTTTCGTATGTAACTGTGACGTTTTGTTCACCGATAGTGTTGAAAACTGTGCCATTAACAGGGTTAGTTACATAGTTAGTTACTGGAGCAGTGGTGTTATCACTATATTGAGCGGTAACCACTAAACCGGTTAAGTCTAATGCTTCACCTGTGTAGTAATTTACTTTGACGTTTGTGGTATCTAAAGCGATACCGGTTAATGTTGGGGCAACAGAACTAGAACTACTTGAACTGCTACTAGAAACACTACTAGAAGTACTACTGGATGAGCTACTTGAAGATGTAGTGCTAGAAATGATGCTAGAAGTTGTAGAACTGCTTGCGATAATTTCTGAAGTGCTACTTGTTAATGTAGAACTTGAGTTACTACTTGGTGTTGAACTAACTGGGTTATCTTGGCATCCGACTGCCATACCGATGACCACTGCACCAAGGAGTAATGTTTTGATGAGTTTTTTCATATTTCTTTCCTTTCTTTGATGTAAACGCATGTCTACAATGTTATTTGTTTTTCAAAGTAAAAACAATAGAAATGACGCATTTATTTAAAAAAGACCTATCAATTGATAAGTCTTTTTTTGTTCTGTTTATTTAGTGCTTTTAGATAAGGCTAACACCAACGACGAATTGACCATCACTGATATTGGTATCATCTAATTCGATAGCGATTGCTCTGTTAGAAGACACATAGACATCCCAGTATCCGTATAATGTTTCAAAATGGAAACCATTAGCCTCTAATATTGCTTCATAAGCGAGAAGCGCTCCACCAGCGGTTGGTGCTGGATCAGAATAAACAGTAATGAATGCCATTCCGAAGTAGTAATCGTAGGAGAATGATAATGTTTCATCTTCCCAGAAACCTGGAACAACACCTTGTGCTTCTGGAATATCAGCAATAAGTTGTGCCATTGGGAATTCAGTGCTATCACCATGTTGGCCGCTTCCACCTAAAGAAACAATTTTAAGATCAACACCTAAACTGTTTTTAGAAACCTTAACACTGTATTGGTTGTTTGGAGATTTGTATTGGTTTTCTTCTGTATAATCAACGGAGAAACCCGCTCCAGCGAGTAAACCGCAGTATTCAGATAAGACTTTGTCTTTGTTACCGGTTTCAATGAGAACAAAGATACTACCATCGTAGTTTTTACCCGCACTAATATCATCACAAACCTTATCATAAGATGGTAGTGGATCAGTATAGCCTTCCGCGGCAAATAATGAACTAATTTGAAGGGCTGGCCATAATGATACAAAGTCAGATTTTGGATCACCATTGAATTCGATATATAGATCGTTTTCATTACCAGTAATAGTGACCACTAAGTCTCTACTTGGCGAAACTAAACCAGTTTCTGGAGTACCTGAATAACCAGCTTGTCCTAATAAACCGGTGTACATGGTTTTAGCGTCACTTCTTGCATCAGCTGATGAGTAATTACAAGTAACTTTTGTGATGCGGTCGTCAACGATTTGGAAACTATAGTAATTAGCGTTATCCATTGCTGGAATTGTATCTTTGGTGTTGTAGTATTCTTTTAAGAATTGCACTGGGAACACAGAGATAACACCAGTCTTACGGAATGAAATTGTAATGGATCTACTATCGGCGGATTCGATATCAATACTGATTTCACTATGTGGTGAATAGTAAGAATCGTTTTTCTTAGTGTAACCAGCAGCTTCTAAAACTTCTTTGTAGTGGGCAGTTGCTTCAGCGGTGGTGCCACTTGTGACTTTAACCATAACTGCAGTACCAAACATATCGTTTAAGATAACAAAGCCTTTATTATTAGCGGTAAATGCAGGAACTGTATCCATAGTGTATTTGCCTAATAAATCAGCGACTTCTTGTGCTGGCCAATCAGTATATGGAATTGGATCAAGCATGTAATAGATAGTAACGATAACTGCGTTGTGCTTATCACTGTAGTCAAATTCTAATCTTGCCACACCTTTATCAGCGATTGTGTAGTAGGCATAGTAGACATTGCCACTCTTTTCAACTTCCCAGCCATTTTGTTCGAGGATGGTAGCGTAACTTGGTAATACTTCTGCGGTAGTGCCATAGATATACATGAAAGCGTGGATGACTTCATAAGCACCATAGGCATATGCTTCTTCGTTAACGTCTGATTCTTTAAATACGTATTCGCCGTCTTCAACATTAAATGCAGGAATATTAATGACTTCGCCGTTATATTTTTTGTAGAAATCTTCAATTACTTTACTGTTCCAGTAATAAAGAGGACCAAAGTAGATATCTAAACTCTTATATTGATCATTGTACTTATAGTACACAGCATATTTTCCATCTGGAGAAACAGCATACTTGTGATCTTTATGTGTGTTAGCTCCAAGTTGCCAATTAGCGCCCGCTAAAGCAAGGGTGTAATCATATTCTGCATCAGGTGAATTTGTGTAGCAGAAAATAGCTAAGTTAGAAGTAGATGTTTCGTAATAATTCGCACCATTATAAGCTGGTGGAACATCGTTTGAATAGAAAGCATCTTCCGCTAACATTTGAGCAAAATCAGTTGGGAAGGTATATAAATATGGGTCATAAGCTTGAAGCATAAACGCTTCTTCAACTACTAAGAAACCCACTCTTACATATCTATTGCCTTCACTTGTGCTAACGGCTTTTTCATACACGTAGTTGTTGTTATTAATTCTGGCAAAACCATCTTGTACGAGTAAGTTAGCGTAGGCTGCTAATGTGTTATTGGTGGCTCTACCACCACTGATGGTAACCCAGTCTGCTTCTTCGTCATATGCAACGACGGATTCTTCTAAACCGTTATATGGTAAGACAACACCATATAAGTGTGTTGACATAATATTAGCTTCTTCTGTTGTCCAGCCTTTCTTAGTGGCTTTGCCAACTTCAACAGCGAATGATTTGATGTATTCACCATAGGTAACAGTTACTGTAACGGTACCAATTTCATTTAAAACTGTGCCGTTAGCAGGATTAGTGGTGTAGTCAGTAACTTTCTTTGAAGAACCATCACTATATTTCGCAGTCACTTCTAAACCGGTGAGATTTAACGCTTCACCTTGTTCATATGTTCTTTTAACGTTTAAGACGTTTAATGTCACTTCAGTGATAACCGGATTGACTGTGTTACTACTAGTTATACTTGAAGTAAATGGATTTTCACTTGTTCGAGATTCACTAATGGAACTTGTATTACTACTTGGTGCACTGCTAGGGGTATCTTGACAGCCCACTGCCATACCTATGACTACTGCACCGAGAAGTAATGATTTAATAATCTTTTTCATAGTGGCTCCTTTCTTTAGGGATAAACTTTATGCCTTAAATACTATTATTTTATTAAAAATAAAGCAAGCATAAGTAAATTTATCAAGAATATATCAATAAAAAACCCTTAACTTTTTTGTTAAGGGCAATTAGTTATCTATCCTCTCTAAAGTACGACTGGCCTAGACCCGCTGGAGCTTTACCTAATTTGAAGATACTTGTTATAACAAGAATTAAGATTGTCGCAGCGTAAGGCACTAATTCGAATAACTTTTTATCTGGACCAGAGAAGTTCAAATAACCTGGGAAGATATATAAGAATGAGAATAATAATGATCCAGCAATACCAATTTCAGTCTTCCACATAGTGAAGATAACAAGAGAAACCGCTAGCCAGCCATAGGCGTCAACAACGAATTCAAATGCGCCACTGCACCAGTCAAATAAGTAGAACATACCGCCTAAACCAGAAATAGCAGAACCAATCATTGTGGCTAAATATCTATAACGGTTAACACTGATACCAGCAGCATCAGCAGCGGATGGATTCTCACCAACAGTTCTTAAGAATAAACCAACCTTAGTTTTCTTCATGATGATGGCAATAGCGATAGCGATCGCAATAGCGAGATACACTAAAACGCCATATGAGAAGAATAAACGAGTAAAGTCGTTCATGTTATAGAATTGCTCTGGGAACACATGTGTTAAGTATTTATGCGAAATACTAGAGAAACCAGCTTTCATCACTGGATTTGCTTCTAAGAAGGAAGTAACGAATGGATATAAGCCAACACCAAATGTTGTTAACGCTAAACCGGTGACGTTTTGATTACAGTGAAGTGTAACGGTAATAAATGAGAACAATAAGCCCGCTAATCCGGCAAACAATATGCAGAATAGGAACGGGAATAAGAATGATAAGAAGGCGTTGGTGCCTCCAACACCGCCACACATACTTAAATAGATGGATGCGCCAATTGCACTACCCATAGCACCAATACACATAACACCTGGTGTACCTAAGTTAAGGTGACCAGATTTTTCAGTGACTGTCTCACCAGCGGAACCAAAGAGGAAGACGGTGGCAAAACGAATTGATTCGAAAATGACTCCCATAATCTATTTGCCTCCCTCTAATTCTGGTTTTGCTTCTGCCGGTGGCTGATTGTTGTCTTCTTTATGTCTAAATTTGAGTTTGAATTTGATTTTGAAATCAATAAAGAATTCGCTGACCAAAATCAATAAGAAGAAGAGACCAGATAACACGCTGGCAACTTCGCCGCTATAACCTAAGTTAGCAGCAGCGTTACTACTACCAGTAGTAATAATAGCGTTAAGTAATGAATATAAAACCATTTGTAATGGATTGAAATGACCTAACCAGCTAATCATAACAGCGGTGAAACCTCTACCACCCACAACAGTCTCACTAACTGTATGGCTTGCGCCTGATGTTAACAAGAATGCTGCCGCGCCACATGCCGCACCACAAAGAATCATCGTACGGATGGTGACTAGCTTAACGTTGATACCGACATATTCAGCGGTTCTAACACTGCCGTTTAAGACCGCAATTTCATACCCGTGTTTGCTATATTTGAGATAAAACCATAAAGCAACGACTAAATTAATGATGACAAAAATACCAATCAAATATTTATAACCAAAAAGTTCTGGCATCCAACCAGCATGGGTTTGAGCATTTAAAATACCAAGAGCGGTATCACCTGTGGCTTTGTACTTTAAAGAGAAGGCTGCAACGATACCGATAGCAATATAGTTCATCATTAAGGTGAATAATGTTTCGTTTGTATTGAAATACGCTTTGAATAAAGCAGGAATAGCGGCCCAAATAATGGAGAAAAGAAGCGCCATAAATAACATTAAGAACAAAGCGATAATGTTAGGGACATTAGGAGCAACGAATTTCATGATAATCGCAGCGCCTAAGCACCCCATTAAAACTTGGCCTTCAGCACCAATATTCCAAAACTTCATTTTGAAAGCAGGAGTAATAGCGACGGCAATGATAAGTAATATCGAAGCATTCCATATAGTGGCGATCGCGGTATTAGGGGAATAGAAAGTACCTTCAATTAAGTACTTATAGAACATGATGAAGCCGTCTGATCTACCCTCTGCGAAGATGCCAGAGATAATGCCACATAGTAACAAGGCACCAACAATAAAGGATGCTTTAACCACTAATGCGATCCACCAAGGAACATCATTACGTCTAGAGACATGTAATGAGAAACGGAGGAATGGTGTTTTAGCTTTTTCTTGATTACGCATCTTCTTCATCCTCCTTTTTCTTCTTAGTCATTAATAAACCAACTTCGTTTTTATTTGTTTCTCTGCAGTTAAGAATACCGGCGACTTCACCATCTCTTAATACAAGGACACGATCACAAAGCGCTAAGATGACGTCTAAGTCTTCACCGACATAGATAACTGCGCTACCTTTTTCTTTTTGCTTATTGATTAAGTTATAAATCATGTAGGAAGAGTTAATATCTAAACCACGGACTGGATAAGCGACCATTAAGACCTTTGGTCTAGAAGAGATTTCTCTACCGACTAATACTTTTTGAATATTACCACCAGATAACTTCTTAACTGATGTATGTAAGCTTGGTGTTTTAATTTCTAATTCTTCAACTAATTCTTTAGCGAGTTTTTCAGGTTTTTCACGGTGAACAATAACACCTTTACCTTTTCTGAAACTTCTAAGCATCATGTTATCGATAAGGTCCATATTACCGACTAAACCCATACCTAATCTATCTTCAGGAACGAATGATAATTTAATACCTAAATCACGGATTTCAATTGGCTTTTTACCTTTTAAATTCATAATTTCATCTTCATAGAAGATAATTTGTTCATTATTAACCATTTCGGTGATTTCTTTATTAGAAATACCCACTAATGAAAGTGGTTCTTTTTTACCTTTAAGGTGGAATTTATTTTGGGCAGCTAATTCTCTAATTTGCTTAATGTCTTTATGGAAGAAAGTGACTGGTTGTTCTTTCTTTGGGTTATGGAAAATGATTGTGCCAGCAGTGTTTCTATTTAAACCAGCGATAGTTTCTAATAACTCTTTTTGACCACTGCCAGAGATACCCGCAATACCCAATATTTCACTACCATATAGCGTGAAATTGATATTTTTGAGAATCTTACGACCATCTCTACCAGTTAAGTTGAGGTTCTGAATTTCAAGACGTTCGCCAGTGGTGGGGATGTCTTTTCTTTCGATATTTAAATCAACCTTATGACCAACCATCATTTCGGTTAAGATCTTTTCATTTGCCTCTTCAGTTAAGATATCGCCAACAACTTCACCTTTACAGAGAACAGCAACTCTATCACTAATCTCTAAAACTTCGTTTAATTTGTGGGTAATGATAATAACTGATTTACCATGCGCCTTCATATTACGAAGGACATCAAAAAGCTTTTCAGTTTCTTGTGGTGTTAAAACAGCGGTAGGTTCATCCAAAATAAGGATATCTACGCCTCTAAATAATGCTTTAACGATTTCTAATGTCTGCTTTTCACTAACAGACATGGAATTGACTCTTTGCCAAGGATTTAATTTAAAACCAAATTCATTGCAAATTTTACTAATGCGTCTAGCGCTTGCTTTTAAATTAAAGCCCTGATATTTTTCGCCGTCTTTTTTGGCGATTTCTTCATAGTCCTTTTTGTTTAAACCAACAACAACGTTTTCAACAGCGGTAAATGTATCAACAAGTTTGAAGTGTTGGTGAACCATACCGATGTGATATTTATAAGCATCGTGTGGTGATTTAATTTGGACCTTTTTACCATCGACGAATATTTCACCTTCATCTGGATAATAAATACCCGCGACAGCGTTCATTAATGTGGTTTTACCAGAACCATTTTCACCGAGAAGAGAAAGGATTTCTCCGGTGTATAAAGAGAGGGTGCAATCGTGGTTAGCGATAATGCGACCAAAGATTTTAGTAATTCCTTTTAATTCAACAGCTGGTGATCTATTCATAGTGATTTTTAGATGGTTTTAGCGGGGCTTTTGACCCCGCTAAAACGTAGTTTTAATTTTTTAATTAAGCTTGTGGGTTGACAGAACCGAGGTCGTTAATACCATCGATGAGGATATCGAAGCTTGGAGCAGAACGGTATTCGGATTCGTGATAGTAACCATCTTTAACGAATTGTGTACCATCTGGGTAATCGAATGTCCATTGTTTGCTTGGAGCCATGTTTTCTTCACTTGGAGCAGCGCCACCAACGGTGAATTTGCTTGTATCGAAAACTTTTAATGTGCCATTTTCTAATTTGGCTTTGACTTCAGCGATCTTTTCAGCTGTGCCAGCGGCAACGTTTTTGCCTAATTCGGAAAGTTCAACGGAACCTTCTTTGAAACCACCACACCAGTTGGCTGGGATGTTGGCTTTTTCTGGGGATTCAGCTTTTTGAACTGCGTCAACGACGAATTCATAGAATGGGGACCAGTTAATTCTGGAAGAAACTAAGAATGTTTCTGGAGCAACAGCGGCTGTGGAGCCATTGTAGGAAACGTTTGGAACACCAGCTTCTTCACAAGCGGATGGCGCACCATAGGAGTCAGCGTGTTGGGAAAGAAGGACAGCACCGCCAGCGATTAAGGCTTTAGCAGCGGTCTTTTCAGCTGTTTCATCATACCAAGAATCGGTATATTTGACGTCCATTGTGACATCGTTAACGATGCTCTTAACGCCTAAGTACCAGGCTGTGTAACCGGACATAACTTCAGCGTATGGGTGAGCGGCAACGTAACCGACTTTGTGAGCTGTATCAGCTTTGGCATCGATCATAGCTTGTAATTTTAAGCCAGCAACGACACCAGCGAGGTAACGACCTTCGTAGATGGAAGCGAAAGCGTTGTGGAAGTTGGCTCTGTTTTCTGCAGCAGCTTGTGTACCTGTAGCGTGGCAGAATTGAACCTTTGGATATTTTTTGGCAGCTTCTAATAAGTAGCCTTCATGACCGAAGGAGTCAGCGAAAATGACCTTACAGCCTGTTTCGGCTAAGTTTTCTGCAACGTCGGTGCATTCTGGACCTTCTGGAACGTTTTCACGAATGACTGGTTCAAAGCCCATCTTCTTAGCGCTGGCTTTGAAGGCATCAACGAAGTTCTTATCGTATGTTGATGATGCCGCTGGGTGTAAGCAGATTAAGCCGACTTTCATCTTACCACTGTCATTGTTACAACCGGCTAAGACAGCAACAGAAGCAGTAGCTAAGGCTAATAATGATACTAAACGTACTTTTTTCATTTTTGTTTTTCTCCTCCTTATAATCTTCTAAAAAATAAAAATGAGCTTCCTATAATTGGAAGCCTCTACTTAAAATCAACGGCGAAACATACGAACGATTATTTCGCAAACGGATTTGATTCGTAGTGCTACATTATACGGTGTAGCGTAGAGACAACCCACCAATTAGGGAATTATACGAAGTCAAAGTTTTTAGTTTTCCTTTGACGCCATTATTGTATATTCAAAAAATGACAGTTGTAAACCCTTAAAAAGTTATTTTTTCATAAAAAAGTCGCACGAGTTTTAATAAATTAAAGATTTATCGTGCGACGTATGTGAGCAGCTCTTAATAAGCTTCAACTGGAACGATGGAAATAACAGGATATTTCTTCAATAGTTCACGGCCTTTGAGAGGTGTTAATTCGATGTAGAACATGACACCGGCAACAGAGGCGCCACTTCTTTCAACAAGTTCACATAAAGCTTTCGCGGAACCACCTGTGGCTAGTAAGTCATCAACCACTAAAACTCTTTCACCTGGTTTAATGGAATTTTCACTGATCACGAGAGTAGCGGTGCCGTATTCTAAGTTATAAGAAACACAGTTGCCTGGTCTTGGAAGTTTGCCTGGCTTTCTGGCCATAACAACGCCCTTCTTTGTCATAAGACCTAGAGTTGGACCAAATAAGAATCCACGAGCTTCTGGACAAACAATCTTATCAAATTCAATATTGTTTTCTTTCAATTCTTCAACCATCACATCGAACACTAATTGGAGATATTCTGGATCTTCAAATACAGGAACGATATCTTTGAAAATGATGCCTGGTTTGGGAAAACCAGGAACGTCCTTAATATGTTTTTCGGATAAGGAAATGACTTGTTCTTTTTTGGTCATAATGATGTTACCTCTTATAGAAACGACAAACTTTATTATATGTCATAAATGGCCTTTTCTCAATGTGCCAAACCAAGATTTTTTATGCCAATCTTATGACAAAAACTGGATTATGTTTTATCTTTAAATTTTTCTGAAAAAAGTGTTTGCAATGATATGCGTATGTGGTAAAGTTTTAGGCAAAGGATTGCTATGGAGAAACGAATTAGAAAGTGTAAGATTCCCGCCGCATTAGGGGGCTTCTTCCCTAATTTTTCCCTCCAAATCGCTATTCTTATCTGTTTGTAGTCACCCCTGTCGTCGGGTGATTTTTTTTGCACGAAAGGAGAAACATTTATGTCGGCAAACAAACTTATCTTCGAAGTTGATGGCAAACCAAGTTTCGGGAAACTCTTGCTCTTTGCGTTTCAACAAGTCTTAGCCGTTTTAGCGGCCACAATTTTAGTGCCAACCATCATTGGCCTTCCAGTCCAAATGCCTGCAGCTATCTTAGGTGCTGGTCTTGGTACACTCGTATACTTGCTTTTTACAAGATTCAAATCACCAGTCGTGATCTCTAGCTCATTCGCTTTCTTAGGCGCTTTAGCTAACGCAATCGCTTTTGGTTACATGGGCATCTTACTTGGCGGCTTATTCGCTGGCTCTGTCTATGTCATCATTGCTATTATCATTAAATTCGCTGGTACAAAATGGGTTGAAAAACTCATGCCTCCAGTCATCATTGGTCCAACCGTTGCTTTAATCGGTCTTTCCTTAGCTGGTAATGCTACTGGTGACTTAGTTAAAGCTACCGCTGCTGGTCAATCTTACAACTGGATTGGTTTACTCTGCGGTTTAGTGGCATTCTTCACAATCGTGATTTTCTCTGTTCAAAATAAATTCAAAACAGGTAGATTAATTCCATTCATCATTGGTATTCTTGCTGGTTATGTCGTTGCTGCGATTTTCACAGGTATCGGCTATGCCGCTAACATTGAATATTTCAAAGTTATCGACTATACACCAATCATCAATAACTTCAAAAACATCACAGTTGAATCATTCTTAACATACCCACGCTTCAGCTTAATCGGTGGTATTCAAGAATTAGTCAATGGTGGTGTTGATAGAAACATTATGGAGGCTTATATCTCCAACACAACACTCCAAGATGGTACAAGACTTGCTGATGTCTTAACAAAAGAAGTCATTGCTCCATTATCCGATGCTCAATTATTAGATGCTATCAAGGCTGCTAACGACGGTGTTGGTCCACAAACAATCACAGGTATGGGCGTTCTCGAAGTTGCTTTAGCCTTCGTCCCAGTTGCCTTCGTTACATTTGCTGAACACATCGCTGACCACAAGAACTTAAGCACAATCGTTAACAAGAACTTACTTGAAGAACCAGGCTTATCCAGAACCTTACTTGGTGATGGTGTTGGTTCCATGGTTGGTACAGTCTTCGGTATCTGCCCAAATACAACATATGGTGAATCCGTTGGCTGTGTTGCTATTACAAAGAACGCTTCTGTTAGAACAATCTTCGCTGCAGCTCTCATGCTCATCGTCTTATCATTCGTTAGCCCATTAACATGCGCTTTAAGAACAATTCCTAACTGCGTTATGGGTGGTGTTTGCTTAACTCTCTATGGCTTCATCGCAGTCTCCGGCTTCAAGATGTTCCAACAAGTCGATCTCAGCAAGAACAAAAACTTATTCATTGTCGCTGCCATTCTTATCTCTGGTATTGGTGGTTTAGCCTTACAATTCCCATACGATATCGCAGGAAACAAAGGCGTTTTGACAATTACCTCTATCGCTACTGCCTTAATTTTAGGTATTATTACTATGGTGATTACAAATGCTGTTGAAAAACGCAATTCACCAGAAGAAGAATAAACAACCGAGGAATTAAAATGGCTTACAAAAATTATCCAAACGTGACCATTCTTGATCATCCACTTCTCAAACACAAGATTACGAAATTGAGAGACAAAACAACCAAAACTAACGAATTCAAAATGTTAGTTAAAGAGATTTCTATCCTTGAAGGATATGAAGCTCTCCGTCATCTCGAAACCCACTTAGTGGAAATTGAAACTCCAATCGAAAAGAGCATGCAACCACTTGTGAATCGTAAATCCTTATGTTTCGTACCAATTCTCCGTGCGGGTCTTGGTATGGAAGATGGCTTGCTTGAATTAGTTCCAGGCTGTACATGTGGTCACATCGGTTTATACCGTGACGAAGTTACTAAAGAACCAGTAGAATATTACTGCAAGCTTCCAGCGGATATTTCCGAAAAAGATGTTTATCTCATCGACCCAATGCTCGCAACAGGCGGTTCTGCGATTGACGCAGTCAAGATGCTCAAAAAGCATGGCGCAAAGAAGATCTCCTTCATTTGCATCATTGCCGCACCAGAAGGTATTGAAGCATTCTGCAAAGCCAATCCAGATATCCCACTTATCGTTGGTGCATTAGATAGATGCTTAAACGAAAATGCCTACATCTGTCCAGGTTTAGGCGATTGTGGTGACCGTATCTTTGGTACAACCAACGGCACAACAAG
>CAMZGG010000029.1 GCA_947306345.1 uncultured Caryophanales bacterium | reverse complement strand
ATTCTCCAAGCTTCCTTCTTCTATCTCAACCAAGACATCATGCCATATGATGATGCCAACCACTGGATGAAGAAATTCGCCGAAAAGTCCTACGCCAAGAAAGGTCAAGACGTCGTCGAAATGAACTGGAAAGCCATTGATGCTGGTACAGAAGGCTTAAGAGAAGTTAAAGTTGATGCCGCTTGGAAGAACTTAGAACCAAAGACCGAAAGACAATTAACTGGTGACGATTACTTCGATAACTACGTTTCCGTTATTGGTAACCTCGGTGGTGATGATCTCCCAGTCTCTAAATTCATGGAATATGAATTATTAGATGGCACAATGAGAAACGACATCACATTCAATGAAAGACGTTCCATTGCTGATAGAGTACCATTATGGCACCCAGAAGCATGTATCCAATGTAACCAATGCGCCTTCGTCTGTCCACACGCGACAATCCGTCCAATCTTAATGGATGAAAAAGAATACGAAGCTGCTCCAGAATTAGCTAAAGAAGCAATCAACGCTATGGGCCCAGGCTTACAAGGTCTCAAATACCGTATCCAAGTCTCCCCACGTAACTGTGTTGGTTGTGGTCTCTGCGTTAGCGAATGTATGGCCAACAAGACTGGCAAGAATGCTCTTGAAATGGTCGAAGCCAAATCTCAATTCGCTCAAGAAGATGCCGCTGCTTACTTATACAAGCACGTCACATACAAGGCTGATAGATTACCAGCTGCCTTACAAAATAGTGTTAAGGGTGTTGGCTTCTTAATGCCATACATGGAAATCTCTGGCGCTTGCGCTGGCTGTGGTGAAACACCATACTACAGATTAGTTTCCCAATTATTTGGTAAAGATATGCTCGTTGCTAACGCAACTGGTTGTTCTTCCATCTATAGTGGTTCTACTCCATTAACTCCATTCTGCACCGATAAAGAAGGTCAAGGTATTGCCTGGGCTAACTCCTTATTCGAAGATAACGCTGAATTCGGTTATGGTATGAGAGTGGCCACAAACGCCAAGATCAAAGCTATCATTGAAATCCTCGATGCTGCTAAAGAACGTGGTGTTGAACCAGAATTAGCCGCTAAGATTGATGAATACTATGCCAATATCAAGAATAGACAAGCGATGCGCACAATCGTTCCTGAATTAGTGGCCTTAGTTAAAGCCAGTAAGGACGAAGGTGTCAAAGAAGTCTTAACTTATGAGAGAGACTTAGCCGATAAATCCGTTTGGATCGTCGGTGGTGACGGTTGGTCATACGATATCGGTTACGGTGGCTTAGACCACGTTATCGCTAATGAAGAAGACGTCAATATCTTAGTCTTAGATACAGAAGTCTACTCTAACACTGGTGGTCAATCCTCCAAATCTTCTCAAACAGGTTCTATCGCCAAATTTACCGCTTCTGGTAAAACAACAGCGAAGAAGAACTTAGCCCTCATCGCGATGAGCTATGGTAACGTCTACGTTGCACAAATCAGCTTAGGTGCTAACCCAATCGCCGCGATTAAGGCCTTAAAAGAAGCTGAAAGCTATGATGGTCCATCATTAGTCATCTGCTATGCTCCATGTGCTAACCATGGTATTAAAGGTGGTCTTGCTAACTCCATGAGACAAGAAAGATTAGCCGTTGAATGTGGTTACTTCCCAATCTTCAGATACGATCCACGTAATGAAGCCGAAGGCAAACCAGCATTAACACTTGATATGAAGGATCCAGACTTCAGCAAGTTAAGAGACTTCGTCATGACTGAAACAAGATTCTCACAACTTCCACGTGTCAACCCAGCCCACGCTGAAGAACTCTTAACAAAGTGTGAAAATTACGCGAAAGCCAGATTAGAAAGAATCAAAAAATTCGGTCTCTAATACTGATTAACAAAAACAATAAAGACGATGCGAAAGTGTCGTCTTTTTTCTTTGCTATAATCTAAATTTAAAATAATGAAAGAATATTATTGAATATCTATGTATAAAAATGTATATTATTGGTAAGGAGGTCGCTTATGATTAAATGGTTCAATGTTAAAGACCGTAATGGTGTAGCGTCATTTTACGCTAATAACATTACATTAAATACGACCGCAATGTATCCGCTTGATACCGCATTCAAAGTCCAAGTTGGAATGGACGATAAGAACAATGTGATTATCATGCCTCTTACAAAAGAAGTCGTTGAATCTGGCGCTTTAGATGAATGTTGCTTACTCAAAATTGAATTCCATAAGAGTTTCGCTCGTATTTCTTCCGTGCAGCTGCTTAAACAAATAGGGGAAGTACTTAGAATTCAATTCACCAATAAACCAACTCAATTCGAAACCAGATGGGACAGCGTTGAAAATGTCCTAATCATTAAGACTGGAGAAAACTAGATTTATGGAACAATATATGTGGATTGTTTGGCTGGTGTTAATGCTAGTCATGATTTTCATAGAGGCCATGGGGCCAGCATTAGTGTCAATTTGGTTTGCCGCTGGTGCGTTAGTTGCTCTCATCCTCTCATTATTCTCATTCATTCCTGGAGTCACAATTCCATGGTGGGTCCAATTGATAGTGTTCGTGGTAGTAAGTACCATCACGCTTCTCTTAATGAGACCGCTATCGAAACGCTATTTCAAACGTAATACCGTCAACTCCAATGTTGATAGCTTAGTGGGTAAACGTGGTTTATTAGAAGATGAAATTAAACCATTCAACCCAGGTGTCTGTAAGATCAATGATGTCTTATGGACCGCCGTTAGCAACAACGACAAAGATAAAATCGCTAAAGGTAGCGTCGTCGAAGTCGTTGCTATTCAAGGCAACAAATTAATTGTTAAGAAAGTAGAGGAACAATAAAATGCCAGCTCCAATTTTAGCTTCTGGTGGAATGCCAGCACCATTAGTAGTGGTAATTATTATCTTGTCAATAATCGTCTTTATTGGCTTGATCATCATCATTAGCAACATCAAAGTTGTTAAACAAACAGAAAAAATCATCGTTGAAAGATTAGGTGCTTATCGCACAACGTGGGGCGTGGGTATCCATATGCTCTTACCATTCTTTGATAGAATCGCTGTTAGAGTCTCTATGAAAGAACAAGTCAAAGACTTCGAACCACAATCCGTTATTACTAAAGATAACGTCACCATGCAAATTGATACCGTTGTCTTCTATGTTGTTACAGACGCAAAGTTATATGCGTACGGCGTTGAAAACCCAATGGCCGCTATTAACTACTTAAGCGCCACAACATTAAGAAACATCATCGGTGAATTATTACTCGATGAATGCTTAACTTCTAGAGAATTAATCAATGAAAAAATGAGAAAGATTCTTGATGAAGCGACAGACCCATGGGGTATTAAAGTTAACCGTGTTGAAGTGAAGAACATTCTTCCTCCAAAAGATATCCGTGAAGCCATGGAAAAACAAATGAGAGCGGAACGTGAAAAGAGAGAAAAGATCCTTCTTGCCGAAGGTCAAAAACAATCCGCCATTCTCGTTGCCGAAGGTCAAAAAGCCTCTCAAATCCTTACCGCTGAAGCGGAAAAACAAATGGCTATCTTACGCGCTGAAGGTGAAGCTGAATCCTTAAGAAAAGTTAAACAAGCCGAAGCTGATGGTATCCGTGCTGTTCGTGAAGCCGAAGCTGAAGGTCTCAAGATGCTCAATGCTTCTAAACCAATCGAATCAGTTGTCACATTAAGATACTATGAATCCTTAGGCAAAATTGCCGATGGAAAAGCGACCAAAATCTTCCTTCCAAACAATTTAGAAAAGGCTGCTTCTCTTGCTTCAGTAGTGAAAGAAGTTATCAAAGATTAATTTAAGGCTCAATCAAGAGCAATCAATAAAGAGGTGATGTTAATCATCACCTTTTTTCTAACTTTTAACCCATTAAAAGAATAGTTGACATCAATAAAATCTTTTTTATATAATTTTATCGTAGGTTAAGGAAATATTTGTTTATGAAAAAAGATCTAAGAGAAGTAGAAGCTCTTGTGCAAATCGTAGATGAATACGCGCAAGTGCAAAAGAACATTACCAACTTACCATGCGGCTATATCTCCGTGAAACAAATTAGCGGTCATACATATTGTTATCGTCAATGGCGCGAAGGAAAGAAAATCATTTCTCAATACGTGCCAGATGCTCTTTTAAGCAGTGTTAAAAGAAAAATCGCTGTGAGAAAAGAAAACGAAGCTTTATTAAAAGTCATTAAGAAAGACTTAAAGAAAGCCACACGTAAAGTCGTAAAGAGTGGTCTTCTTACTGAAGAAGATGTTATTGCTTTACTTGACGTCGCTATGCAAGACGGCGATGTAAACGCTGAAGTTGAAAAGCGTTTAGCAAAATAAGAAAAAACAAAAAAAGTGGATTTCAACGATTCACTTTTTCTTTGCCTATTTTTAGTATTATGAATTATTTAGTTGTTCTTTCTGGTGTTCCTGGTAGTGGTAAATCCTATTTTTCTAATGCCTTAAGGGAAGATAAGGAAAAACATGTTTATATCATCTCTAGTGACCAAATCAGAAAAGAGATATGTGGTAATCAACAAGACTTAAGCCAAGACCCATTAGTGTGGAAAATCTTTTACTCATTAATCAAAACCTATAGTGAAGATAAAGATGGAATAGTGATCTTGGATGCTACAAATGCGAAAAAGGAATATCGCTTAGATTTAATCAAACCATATAGAGAACTATATGATGAGATTGATTTAGTCTGTTTCCATATCGATAGAGACTTAGTTATTAAGCAAAATAAAGAAAGAGAATTTCCAATTCCTGAATGTGCTTTATTAAAGTTAATTGATGCTTTTGAAATGCCTGATGAAGAAGAAAAAGAATTCTTCGATCACGTTGATATCATCACCGATCACAATATTGATAAAGTTATCAAACGCTACTAGCAAAAAGTGTATAATGACATTACGTCATCGGGACGTAGCGCAGCTTGGTAGCGCACTTCCTTGGGGTGGAAGGGGTCGTCAGTTCAAATCTGATCGTTCCGACCATGTTAAATACTCCTTACTGATAAGGAGTTTTTTTTATTGTTATATAAATTCTTTGTCTTATCTATGATAAGTGCTAAAATAATATAAACGTTCGATAATTTTATAGGAGAACTCTATGAAAAATTTAAAAAAATTACTTTTGTTAAGCGTCGGCTTTTTAGCTATGACAGTTACTGGCTGTAACAATAATCAACCAACAAGCCAAGGACCACAAAAAGATCCAAACGAAGTTTCAGTCTTCCTTCTCTCTGGTCAATCCAATATGCAAGGCAACTCATCCTGCAGTGCCGCAAACTTATCCAAAGCATTTGAAGACTTAGGTTTTACTGATTATGAAGAAGTAGCCGCCGGTATGAAAACAGTACAATCATCTGTTTACTGCGCTGGCTATGGTGAATTAGATCACACCAAATTAGAAAAGAACTCCAAACTTCAATCTTACACAAACGCCGAAAACCAATTCGCTGGTAAGTTCATCAATACTGTTCCAGGTTTTGGTAACTTCAATGGCACATCTGGTTCAAATATGGGTCCAGAATTTGGCTTAGCGTACGCTCTTAAAGATAAAGCCACAGAAGAAAAACCAATCTTCTTAGTCAAGATGGCTTCTAATGGTTCTGGCTTTGCGCAAAGTGGTACACAATACAACTGGCCAGTTAAAGATGATAATGGTAACTTCCCAGAAATTAACTTATATGACACATTTGCCAAGCCATTCTTAAAGAACAATCTTCAACTTATCGAAGATATGGGCTTAAAACCAGTTATTAAAGGCTGGGTCTGGCACCAAGGTGAAAGTGATTGTGATGGTGGTACAAAGACCGCTAACTACGCTAAGAGATTAGGCGACATGGTTGGTCAATTCAGAGAAGACTTTGCTGAATATGCTAGAGACAACGATGGTGAAAACATCGCCTTCATCGATGGCATGGTCTATCAAGGCACAAATCCAAGATCTTCTTGGACAAAACCAGAAGACATGAATGCTCAAAAGCAACAATTCGCTGATTCTGGCGATATGAACTTTATCGTTGATACATACGCTAATGCTGCTGAAAAGACTGATGAAAACGAATTAAAACCAGGTCAACCTGGTGGTGATAGCATGCACTACAATACCAAGAGTTCCTTAAGACTCGGTATGGCGTATGGTAAAGTCATTATCGATGCTGGCTTATTAGATAAGTAATCAACAATCAATTTATAACAAGCACCCCTCGGGGTGTTTTGTTTTTGTCTTTAAATGTATTTATATACACATAACTTCGTATTTTTGATAAAATAACGAAGACTAAAGATATGGAAAAGAAAATTATTATTAAAGGCGCTAGAGAGAATAACCTCAAGAATATTGATGTTTCTTTACCTAAAGATTCATTGATTGTTTTTAGTGGTCTTTCTGGTAGTGGTAAATCCACTTTAGCGTTCGATACCATTTTCGCTGAAGGCCAAAGAAGATACATGGAATCTCTTTCTAGCTATGCTAGACAGTTCCTTGGTAACTTTGATAAGCCAGATGTCGATGCGATTGAAGGCTTATCACCAAGTATCGCCATTGATCAAAAGTCTGTTTCTCATAACCCAAGAAGTACAGTTGGCACTGTTACTGAAATTTATGACTACTTAAGACTTTTATTTGGTCGTATTGGTATTCCATATTGTCCAAATCATAACGAACCAATTATTTCTTTCTCCGTTACGATGATGACTGATATCGTCATGAATTATCCTGAAGGTAGTAAGATTCAATTATTAGCCCCAATCGTTCACGCTGAAAAGGGCACACATAAAGATGTTCTCGATAAGATTAGAAAAGACGGCTTTAACCGTGTGAGAGTGGATTCTTCCATCATGACACTTGAAGAAGTCCCAGCTTTAGAAAAGAACAAGAAACATAGTATCGACATCGTTGTTGATAGATTAATCATTAAGCCAGATGTCAGAAGTCGTGTCTTTGAATCCATTGAAACATGTCTTAACTTCTCTAAAGGCTTGCTCATCATCTTAAACGGTGATAACGAAGGATTATTATCCGATAAACATACATGCCCTAAATGTGGTTTCTCTGTTCCAAGAGTGGAACCTCGTTTGTTCTCATTTAATTCACCTTTAGGTTTCTGTCCGGATTGTCGTGGTTTGGGTATGAAAAGAGAATGCGACATTCGTAAACTCATTCCTAATCCAAAACTATCTATTAATGAAGGCTGTATTAAATATCTTGCCCATATCGTTGGTAGTCAAAACCTTGAATGGACTGAATTTGTTTTACTTTGTAATTTATATAACATTCCAATGGATACACCTTGGAATGATTTAACGATGGAACAACAAAGAATCGTTTTATATGGTTCTCCAGTGGCGCATCAATATACCTTAAAATCTAGCAGTGGTAACACCATGCATAGGAATCAAATCATCGAAGGTATTAAAACCAAGATTGAAAGATTATATAACGACACAACATCTGATTGGATGAGAGACTACTATGAAACATTTATGAGTGATCATGAATGTACCACATGTCATGGTAGAAGACTTAATGACGCTGCACTTAGTGTGAAGATTGATAATAAGAACATCTATGATGTCTCCGCTTTACAGCTTAAAGATTTAAGAGAATGGTGCATTAAGCTACCAAAGAAATTAAGCGAATCCGAAAACAAGATCGCAGACTTAGTCTTAAAAGAAGTTGTTAACCGTACATCATTCTTATGTGATGTTGGTCTTGAATACTTAACATTAACTAGACTCGCTATGACATTAAGTGGCGGTGAATCCCAACGTATTAGATTGGCCACTCAAATCGGTAGTAAATTAACCGGTGTTTTATATGTTATGGATGAACCTTCTATTGGTTTACATTCTAGAGACAGTGAAAAGCTCATCAAAACAATGAAAGAGATGAGAGACATTGGTAATACATTAATCGTTGTTGAACACGACGAAGAAATGATTAGAAGCGCAGACTTTGTCGTTGATATTGGTCCAGGCGCTGGTATACACGGTGGTGAAGTAGTGGCCGCTGGCACACCAAAAGAAATCGAAGCGTGTAAAGAAAGCATTACTGGTGCCTATTTATCCGAAAGAGAATATATCGCTATTCCAAAAAAGAGAAGAACGGGTAACGGCTTATCTATCAAGATTAGAGGTGCCTCCTGTAATAACTTAAAGAAAGTGAATGTTGATATCCCGTTAGGGGAATTCGTCGCTGTTACTGGTGTTTCTGGTAGTGGTAAATCATCTTTAATCAATCAAACATTATTTAATCACTTATTAGAACACTTCTCAGGTGAACCTGCTTTCGCTGGCGAAGTTAAATCCATCACTGGTTTTGAAAATATTGATAAGGTTATCGATATTACCCAAGAACCAATTGGTAGAACCCCAAGAAGTAATCCAGCAACATACGTCAAACTATTTGATGACATTAGAACCTTATTCGCGGAAACCATTGAGGCTAAAGCTAGGGGTTATGATAAAGGTAGATTCTCCTTCAATGTTGAAGGTGGACGATGTGAAAAGTGTGGTGGTGCGGGTGTTACTCGTATCCCAATGAACTTTTTACCAGATGTCTACGTTAAATGTGATGCATGTAACGGTAAACGCTATAACGAAGAAACCTTACAAGTCACATACAAAGGTAAGAGTATCTACGATGTTTTAGAAATGACTGTGGAAGACGCCTTACATTTCTTCGCTAATAGACCATCTCTAGCGAAACGTATCCAAACCTTATACGATGTGGGCTTAGGCTATATTAAATTAGGTCAACCGGCTACGACATTAAGTGGCGGTGAAGCCCAACGTGTTAAACTCGCTAGTGAATTACAAAAACGTCCAACTGGCAAAACCTTATACATTCTTGATGAACCAACAACCGGTTTACACACTGATGACGTTAAACGTTTAATTAAGGTCTTACAACGTATTGTGAATCATGGCGATACAGTCTTAGTCATTGAACATAATCTTGATGTTATCAAGGTTGCCGACTATATTATTGATTTAGGACCAGATGGTGGTGACGCTGGTGGCAAGATTATTGCCACGGGTACACCAGAAGAAGTCGCTAATAACCCTTCCAGTTATACTGGACAGTATTTAAAGAAAGTATTAAAAAAGGAGCATTACGAATAGATTATGATAGGAATGATATTATCAATTGTCTTCTTGGTACTCTTTGCTGCATCAGCAGGTGTAAGTATTTACTTTACTGCTTCAACAGTTAAGACACCAATGATTGAACTTAATTATAAAAAGTTATTTACCAAGGTTGGTATTGGTATTGGTGCGGCTATCGCCTTCTTTATCGCTGCTTCCTTTGGCTTTTATATGTGGCTAGAGGCTACTCCTGATGCCTTGCACGTTATCGAGTTAGTGATAGGCGCTATTTTATTCATTGGTGCCTTATTTACTGCGATTAATGCATTTCTTCTCCATTATTATGGAAGAAATATTCCTGAGAAACTTGATAAGTGGTTATTTAGAATCATTCTTATTGGTTTTACCGTTGCATTATTCTCATTGTTCTTATACACAAACGGCTTAGCGCCTTACTTAACATATCCATTAGTTAACGGTATTTCCTTTACTCAAGGATTTGTCACACCTAAGACAGGTAAACCAAATGTCGCTTTCTATGCTCTATGTATCTTAAGTGGCGCAATCCTTGTTTATTTCCTTGCTGATCACAAGATGTACAAGGAATATGGTGAACACGGTATCTTAGAATCCACATTTTTTGTGGCGTTCCCTGCTGGTATTATTGGTGCACGTATCTTCTATGTTATTGGTACATGGAATGAGACTAATCATGGTGAAAAACTCTCCTTTGCTCAAAGAGTGATGGAAAAAGGTGAGTGGTGGGCGCCATTAGCTATCTGGGAAGGTGGCTTAACCATCATAGGTGGTGCTATTGTGGGCATTATTGTTGGTGCTCTTTGGTACAAGTGGCGCCATAAAGATAAAAACCTTTGGGTTGTCTTTGATATTGCTTTACCAATGATTTTAATCGCTCAAGCTGTTGGTAGATGGGGCAACTTCTTTAACTGCGAAGTACACGGCTTTGCCGATTCTATTGAACATTGGAAATGGCTACCAGAAATCATCTGGAGAAACGCTCAATATAGTACCGCTGAAGATGCAATTTCTTTAATCGGCACAGACCAATTATATGTACCATTATTCTTCGTAGAAGCGGTCTTTAACTTATTAGGTTTCTTTGTTTTGGCCCATCTCTTTGGTATAAAACTTAGAAAATATGTCGAATTCGGTGACGTCGGTTTTGGCTATATTGTTTGGTATGGTTTAACAAGACTCTTTATGGAACCACTTAGACATGCTGCTTTCAACATGGGTGAAAATAATGATGGTGTTTCTGGCTACTGGTCATGGTTCTGGAGCATTGCCATGGTTGTTGGTGGTGTCCTCTTAATCGTTGGTAACCACATCGTTCGTAATATCCTTAGAAAGAAAAACAACACTTTTGTTGTTAAATCATATGATAAGAATTTAGGCTTAATTAGTAGCCTTATCATCTTAGTAATTGGTGTTCCACTTCTTGTTTTAGGAATACTCAATTTAAATGAAGGTACATTTCAACCAGTGATGGGCTATAACCAATTCAATGTTGGCTTAATGCTCTTAGTGTTAGGCGTGTCTGCATTATTGTGCTTAGGTATTTCAGTACCTATCTTTATTAACTCCTTAAGAGGCCAAACAAATGAATAAATATAAAGTCCTTCTTTTTGATTTAGACGGTACCCTTTGTGATACCGATGAAATGCTTATTCAATCTTTCTTTGAACTATATAAGAAATATCGTCCAGTAAAGATTAGAACAAGAGAAGAACTTATATACTTTTCAGGCCCTCCAATTAAGAAAACGCTCGCTGATGAATTCCCAGATTATCCTTTTGAGGAAATCTATGAGGCTTTCAAAGTGACATCAAAAGAACTATATCTTCCATACGTCAAACCGTTTGACGGGGAAATAGAAATATTAAAGAAACTAAGAGAAGCCGGTTATCTATTAGGGGTGGTCACTAATAAAGGAGCACCTTTAACCAAATATTCTTTAGAAGTTTGCCATATTGAAGACTTATTTGATGTGGTCATTTCCGCGGATGATGTTAACGCTCCTAAGCCAAGTCCTTTAGGCATAGATAAAGCTTTAGAACGTTTAGCGATTGCAGATAAAGATAAAGTTCTTTATATTGGTGATAACGATATTGATTATGAAACCGCGACTAACGCTGGTGTTGATGCTCTTCTTGTGACCTGGGGTCCAAGAGAAATCAAACGTGTTAGGGACGCTAAATATGCGGTTTCTTCATACAATGAATTAGGAGGTATCCTTTTATGAAAACCTTTGACACACTTATCTTAGGCGCTGGTCCATGTGGTATTAGAACCGCGATTATCTTAAAAGAAGCAGGACTTGATGTCGCTGTTATTGAAGGCTCAACACCAGGTGGCAAGATTAACATTGCGCCACGTGTTGATAACTATCCAGGCTTTACAAAGATTCCTGGACCAGATTTAGCCGTGGAATTTTTTAACTGGCTCATGAAAGCAGGAGTGGAAATGATTCCTGAAATTGTTACTTCCTTAACTAAAGAAGATAATATCTTCCGTGTTGTTACTGACCAAGCAGAATATTTAGCTAAAACCGTTTTAGTGGCCACAGGCACTAAAGAAAGAGAATTAGGCTTACCTAAAGAAAAAGAACTCTTTGGACACGGCTTATCATATTGCGCGGTTTGCGATGGCCACTTCTTTAAAGGTCAAGATGTTCTTATCATCGGTGGTGGTAATACCGCTCTTAAAGAAGCTATCTATATGGCTAACTTAGCTAAACACGTCTATTTAATTCATAGAAGAAATGAATTTAGAGGAAATAAATATCTCGTTGATGAATTTGGTGCTTTACCAAACACCACAATTCTCACTCCATATGTTCCAGTGGCTATCTTAGGTGAAGATAAAGTCACAGGTATGGTTATCCAAAACCGTGAAACGGGTGAAGAAAAGACTCTTGAAGTTCAAGGTGTTTTCCCACTTGTTGGTCAAATCCCTAATTCTGAATTCATCAAGATTGATGGTGTTAAAGATGAATGGGGTACAATCCCAGTTGATCCAAAAACCAAGCAAACAAAAGTGGAAGGTCTTTACGCTGGTGGCGATATCCTTCCTAGAGATATTAGACAAATCTACTTATCTGAAGTGGATGGCAAAATGGCGTCTAAAGCCATTATTGAATATTTAAAGAAATAAGATGCGCAATAAGAACTCATTTACTAGTCAAGTTAAAGAAGAACTCGCCTCTAATGCTTATCCATCAGAGGATCGTTTAAGAGCCCTTCTTTCCGCTTATATTAGAATTAATGGTTCTTTAGTCTTTAGACATAAAAAGACTTTATTACAGCTCAATACAGAAAACGCGAAGATTGGGCGTTTTATCTATGAAACAATTAATGAGATATATCACGCTGATGCGGAATTAATTGTTAAGGAAAAAAGAAATCTTGATAAGAGTAAGTCTTACATGATTGAAATTAGTGATGCTTCTGAAGCCATTATGGATGACTTAGAAATCTCCTTCTTAGAAGGTAAAATCAGTAAGAACATCGTTAAAAACGATGATACTATCTCTGGCTACTTAGCAGGTGCCTTTTTAGCCGCTGGTAGTGTTAACTCTCCAGTCACTAGTAATTATCATTTAGAAATTGCTTTAAATAGTGAAAACTATGCGAAATGGTTAGCTAAGCTATTCGCTAAATACAAAAACAGTAATATTGAACCAAAAATCACCCAAAGAAGAGATGAATATGTCATCTACTTTAAAAAGAGTGATCAAATATCTAACTTCCTTATTATGGTGGGAGCGGTTTCATCTTGCTTAGATTTTGAAGATGTGCGCGCGAATAGAGACCTAATGAATAACGCTAATAGACTCACAAATATGGATACCGCCAACATGAAAAGAACGATTGAAACTGGCTCAAGACAAGCCGAAGAAATCGCGATGATTGATCAACTCTTAGGTATCGATAATATCACTAATTTAAAAGAGAGAGAACTCTGCAAATTAAGAGTGGCTAATGAGGCTGCTTCTTTGCAAGAACTCGCTGACTTAATGACTGAGAAATTCAAGAAACCCATTACTAAGAGTAATGTTAACCATTTATTCCGTTCAATTCACGCGTTATATGAGAGGCTAAATAATGACAATCAATAAGCAATTAGGCGCTCGTATTAGATACCTTAGACAACAGAAAAATATGACGATTGAAGACCTTGCTTTAGAAGCCGATATCAACCGTAATTATCTCTGTGATTTAGAAAGAGGAACGCGTAATCCCACAGTTAATGTGCTAAACAAAATTGCAACGGCTCTTGGAATTGCTCTTTCTGAATTATTCGAAGGGATTAAAGACTAAATATATATTTCGACCCTACTAGCAAATATCTTTTCCAACTGGCTGACTAGTTTATTTTATTGCGGAAGCGAAGGATCTTTCAACTATGCCGATTGCGTCATTGCAACGATTGATTGTAATTTTGATATTATTTATGATTATCAACTTTTTACGAGCGGTGCCACGATAATGGACTCTGCATATTTGTTACCACAAATCGAATTGGCGTGGCTCCCATCTCGTTAATCTATTAAGCATAATTATTGATAAATAGTGAATCAAGTATTGTAGTTATATCAATAAATTGATATAATATTATTAGGAAATAGGATGTAGGGGATGAAAATGCATTTAGCATTTATTTCCCTTTTCTTATATTTCGAAAGGATAAGTATGATTAAGACAGTTAGAAGAACCTATCGTTTTAGAATCTATCCAGATCCTTCTCAAAAAGAATTAATTGAGAAAACTTTAGGGTGCTGTCGTCAAGTGTATAATGACTTTCTTTCCATGTGTATTGAGTCGTATAAAACCGATAAGAATAGAGCGATTAATAAATATGATTTAATTAAGCTTCTCCCTGAATATAAAGAGACATTCCCATACTTGAAAGAAGTTGATTCTATCGCACTTCAACAAACAGTTATTCATTTGTACGATGCCTATATGAATTTCTTTAAACATAATGCTGAGTTCCCAAGGTTTAAAAAGAAAAAGAATGATTATGGTTATACGACTATGAACAATAATAACGCGATCCGTTTTATTGAGGATGATATCCAAATCCCCAAAGTGGGTAGAGTTAAAATCAAGCTTCATCGTCGTCTACCAGAATCATTTAAATTCACCATGGTCAGTGTTTC
>CAMZGG010000028.1 GCA_947306345.1 uncultured Caryophanales bacterium | reverse complement strand
ATTCAGCGTCACGACCTGATAAGTATTCGTTAACTGTAATAACGTGTAAGCCTTTACCCGCTAATGCGTTAAGGTAAACAGCCATTGTACATGTTAAGGTTTTACCTTCACCGGTTTTCATTTCGGCGACATCGCCGTTATGTAAAACTAAAGAACCAATGATTTGTACTTTGTAAGGGAATTCACCAATACAACGTTTCGCGGCTTCACGAGCGACCGCAAAAGCTTCGTACTTAATATCATCTAATGTTTTGCCTTGAGCTAATAATTCTTTGAAGTATGGAGTCTTGGCTTGTAATTCTTCATTTGTTAAAGCTGCCATTTCGCTTTCATAAGCAATAACTTTATCAGCTTCTTTTTGATACTTCTTGAGAGCTCTTCTGTCAAAAAATCCCATATTATTTAATACCGATCACATCAAATATGTGCCTTTCTTTATAAAAGAATGTCAAGCATTCGCTTAAATATCATATCAATACCACCTACTATTGTCTAATACAAATTAATTCGTATTAGTTATTTAGGTAGTTGTTTTCCTCTAGTTTTGGCCACTACTAGGACATCAATCTTCTTCGGATTTAACTTTTCAATGAGATGAATTGCCGCTTTCATTGTACTTCCTGTAGTGTAAACGTCATCCACGATTAATATCTTCTTTTTGCTTAGGTCAGGATGGCTGTTTAACTCTAAAAATTTGTAGACTTCTTTTCTTTGGTTTATCGTGCTAACTGCCTGCTTATGTTTCTCGGTTTTTTCAATGATGTTTAGCATGTTTAAACCAAGACTCTTAAAAGATTCCACAACATGGTTAAATCCACGTTCTTCATCTTCGTTACGATATGACGGTATCGGTATCACATAGTGGCTAAAATAGCGTAATTTGATCTCTTTAGCGTATCTATCTAGAAATACTTTATGTAATTCATAGTCATAACAGCCTTTATATTGGTAAATTAGCTTTCTAATAAAAGGATTATAATCGTATAAAGAGGTAGCTTTATGGTTATCAACACGAAAACTGATGAATTTTGGCTCCATTTCCGTTTGACACGCCTGGCAAATAGGTATTTCAACGTTAAAAAGCCTGCAAAAGTCCGTTATATTGACTTTCTTAAAGCAAATTAGACAGTTTCTTGTTGGCGGCATTAATCTCTGCAATCGCTCGCTGCATTTCTTCATTATTTTCTCTAGCAAGAAATATCACCTCACCTTCTGGAGCATCTTTCTTTCTACCTACTCTTCCCGCTATTTGTATTAAGGAATAAGAGTCATATATAGGATGATCGCTATGATAAACGATAACTTGTAAGTCTTTTACTGTGACTCCTCGTTCCAAAACTGCAGTGGTTACTAAATATCGATACTTTTTCACCCTGAATCTTTTGATGATTTCATCGCGGTTTTCTGAATGTGAATTGATATAGTATCCATTACGGAAAAATAGCCTTAAAAACTTATATACTTTGACCGATAAATCTATGGTTGGAACAAAGATAAAAATCTGCTTAAAGCTCTTCAAAATTCTAGATACTTCTTTAACTAGTTTGTAGTTTAAATATAATTCATTGCCTTTTATGACACTTGGAACAGGAAGTGGCTTACCATGAAATCTTGAGAAAAGTTGAAGAACCGCTCTTCCTGGTTTTGAAAAATACTCCAAAATCTCTTTATTCGGAGTGGCGGTCATTAACACATAGTTCTTCTTAATACTGCGCTTAAAAAAGACTTCAAGTATCTCGCTACCCTTAAATGGGAAAGCATCTATTTCATCCACTATCAATAAATCAAAATAATGGTCATATCTAAATAACTGGTGAGTAGTTAATAACACTAAATCACCTTCTAAATACTTTGTATTTCCTCCATATACTGCGGTTAGGTCATTCTCACGGAATATATCAGCGAATCGATAATATAGTTCAATACACACGTCTCTACGCGGAACTGCGAAGCCCACTCTTAGACCATTTTTAATACAATATGAAATGATTCCAATACATATTTCAGTTTTACCAGAGCCACATACAGCGTGAACGAGACTATCTATTCCATTTTGGAAATTCTCCAATAATTGTTTTGATAATCTCTTTTGATCTTCAGATAGTTCATACTTAAGAGTCCATTCCGCACTATCTAGTTGAGCATACTCGCCAGTAGCTTCTTGTCCTCTAAAAGTTATGCACTTACGGCAATATGGCTTCCCATCTTTAAAACCTATGTATTTTGAATCGGTGTTGCCACAAATTGGACAAATATAATTATTCAACGTTGGACATCCTCCAATTATTTGTTTTAATAAATGCGCATCCTGTCACGCAGGGCTAAATAGGCTCAGACAGGTTTTTATTTTTATTATTTTGTTATATGGTCTTTTTTTTAATCATTATTGCTTGCCTCTCCTTACCTTCTTTGATTTAATAATGGTACTGGATTCGTATCGAGACCTACTCTTAGTATGGTGGCTTCCAGCGTCGGACAATTCTCCGACTTTTTTATTTATGTCAATGTTTAAAAAGCCCCCTATTAATTAAATAGGAGGCATTTTTGATTTTTGTCCGAAAAATTTGATTATTTGTCTAAATTATTTAACATTTCGACACGAGTAGCGTGTCTACCAGCGGAGAATTTAGCATTTAAGAACGCATCCATTCTTTCAATGGCTTCTTCTGAAGTTGTAAATTTAGCACCAAAGCCAATCACATTAGCGTCGTTATGTTCTCTCATTAATTTAGCAACTTCAACGTTATAGGCTAAACCGGCACGAACACCTTTAACTTTGTTAGCCGCCATTGTGATGCCTTCACCAGTTGTGCAAACAACAACACCAAATTGGCAAACACCATCGGCCACTAATCTAGCGCATTTCGCGCCATATTCTGGATAATGACAAGATGCCGTGGAATAAGTGCCAACATCAACAACATCATAGCCTTTTCTAGCTAAGTATTCTTTAATGTCTTCTTTGAGCTTATAGCCACCATGATCTGATCCAATTGCAATTTTCATAATATCTATCACCTTATATATGATAAACCATAATTAGTTATTTGTATAACTATTTGCGCTTTTAATGTACAAGAAACGAGTTTTGTCGTACATATCTTTTTCAAAATAGAATTCAGCGTCTTCACAATACTGTTTTACTAGCTTTGTAAGGGCTTCTTCCATATCCTCGCCAATCTCAAATGCTAGTAAGTATTTTTCGTTCATTATTCTACGGAAATCTTTGAGCACTTTTTCATAAAATAGCGTACACGGCATAGCAATAAGTGCTAAATGAGGCTCTTGTTTCCAAGTCTTTTCATCGATTGTTTTTATATCTTCTATATATGGAGGATTGCAGAGAATTACATCTAGTTTTTCATCATTTTTAATTAATGGTTCAAGCATATCTCCTTGAAGATAAGAAACGTTGTTTAATCCTTCGCCGTTCTTTTTGGCAACGCTCAAAGCTTCATTAGAAATATCGGTTAAGACAACCTTATTATTCTTGAACACATCAGCTATGCTGATACCAATCGCGCCACTGCCTGTACAGACATCAGCAATTTTGATTGGTTTATCACCAAACATTTCTCTGATTAACTTAGCACTATTTAAAACTAGTTGTTCTGTTTCTTGTCTTGGAATCAAGACATTGTTATCAACATAGAAATGTTTAGATAAAAAGTATGCTTTATTAAAAACATACTCAATCATTTCACCATTTATATAGTGATTCATCGCATCGACGAATCGATTTTCATCTTTAATATCTTTATCTAAATTTTGTGACAAAAGAAGATGGTCAAAACCATTGCATTCTTCTAAAGCAAAGTAAATAACTGCATCACTTATGCCTTCTTTTCGATATTTGAAGAGCAGTTCGCGATTAGTGGACATTATTACTCGCCCGCCATTTTTGCAGATTGATCATAGTGAATTAAGGCTTCAATTACTTCGTCTAATTCACCTTCAATAACACGGTCTAATTTTTGAATAGTAAAACCAATACGATGGTCGGTTACACGGTTTTGTGGATAGTTATAAGTTCTTATCTTTTCACTTCTTTCACCAGTACCGATTTTTAAGCGACGTTCATTGCCGATTTTTTCTTGTTGTTCGGCAAGCATATTGGCGTACATCTTGGTTCTGAGCATTTGCATAGCAATTTCTCTATTTTGAATTTGAGATTTTTCAGTTTGGCACGCCACAACTGTACCAGTTGGAATGTGAGTAATACGAACAGCGGATTCGGTCTTATTAACGTTTTGACCACCCGCACCTTGGGAGTGATATGTATCGACTTGTAAGTCGTTAGGATTAATTTGAATATCGATTTCTTCGGCTTCAGGCATGACTAAGACTGTCGCAGTACTTGTGTGAATACGACCTGAGGCTTCTGTCTTAGGAACACGTTGAACACGGTGAGCGCCACTTTCGAATTTTAATTTCGAGAAGACGCGGTTACCACTGATTTTGAAAGAGATAAGAGCAAAACCACCTGATTCGGATGGGTTTTCATCTAAGATTTGAATTTTCCAACCTTGGGCTTCAGCGTATCTTGTATACATTCTGAAAAGGTCACCAGCGAAGATGTTGGCTTCATCACCACCAACAGCACCTCTGATTTCAACGATAATGTTCTTGTCGTCGTTAGGATCTCTTGGAAGGAGCATTTCTCTTAAATCATCTAAAAGTTTTTCTTGTTCGACTTCGAGACGTTTAATTTCCTCTTTGCCCATTTCTGCTAAATCAGGATCGGAATCATGCGCCATTTCTTTTGCGGCTTCAATATCTTCTTCGTTTTTTAAATATTGACTAAAAGCAGCAACTTGAGGATCCAAGTTAGCTCTTTCTTTTGATATTTCTCTAAATTTAGAGATGTTCTTCATGATGTCTTCGCTCACTAATTCTTCATCGATTTCTTTGAGACGTTTTTCAGCGGCGATGAGACGTTGACGCATGCTTTCTTCCATAATCAATTCCTCTGACCGTTATGTATTGTAGCATAACTATTCTTTTAGGCAAACAATGAAATATTTCCATTAATAGTATATTAACGTTTAATTATGACCGCCTTTTGGTATATACTTAACACAGGTGATTTTATATGGCTTATAAAGCATTATATCGAACATATCGTCCAAGCACTTTTGAAGAAATCGCTGGACAAGAACATATCGTCAAGACTTTAAAGAACGCTTTGGCGACAAGAAAGTTAGCTCACGCCTACCTATTCGCGGGCCCTCGTGGTACAGGCAAAACCACAATGGCAAAGTTATTAGCAAAAGCTCTTAACTGTGATGAAGGTATTGGCTGTCAGTGTAACGAATGTAAAAACTGTAAAGCAATTATCGATGGTACTCATCCTGATGTTATCGAACTCGACGCTGCGAGCAATAACGGTGTTGATGAAATCAGAGAGTTAATTGATAAAGTAAAATACGGCACAATCTTAGGTCGTTATAAAGTTTATATTATCGACGAAGTTCATATGCTTTCTACTGGCGCTTTTAATGCGTTATTGAAAACATTAGAAGAACCACCAGAACATGTCATCTTTATCTTAGCCACAACTGAACCACATAAAATCCTTCCTACCATTCTTTCTCGTTGTCAAAGATATGACTTCACCAAATTAAGTGATGATGACATCAACAACAGATTAAGAAGTGTTTTAGAAAAAGAAGGTATCGCCTATAACGAAGAAGCAATCAAAATCATCATCTCTTTAGCGGATGGTGGTATGCGTGATGCCTTATCCATCTTGGATCAAGTCTTAGCCTATTCAGGCAATAAGCTTGAAGTTCAAGACATCTTAGACATCTTTGCTCTTGAATCAAAGGAAGAGAAAATTGCCTTATTAAATTCCATTATCAATAAGGATGTTTCCGATGTCTTACAAAGAATCAATCGTTATGTTTCTTTAGGCACTGATATTAAGAGATTAACCGACGACTTATTATTAATATTAAAGGATATATTGATTTATCAATCTTCCCGTAATGTCGATTGTTTAGAAATCTTAACTGAACAAGAAGCCGCTTCATTCTTCAAGGGTCTCGATATTGACGAAACTTTAAAGATGATTGATATCATTATGTCCGCGCAAAAGGACTACAAAACTGTTAACTCAATTATTCCACTTTTCGAGGTCACAATTCTCAAATTAGTGGCCACTAAAAAGGATGGTTCTGCAAATATCGCTCAACCAAAACCAGTTGAACCTGTATATCAAAAACCTACTCCAGCGCCTGTTTCTAAACCAGCGCCTCAACCAAAGCCAGAACCTGCTCCAGTTAAGCAAGAAGAACTCATTTCCTTACTTGATCAGCCTGAGCCTGAACCAGAGCCAGCTCCAGTCCAAGAAATTGTTCTTTCAAAAGACGTTTTAACAATCAAAAATACAAAGAAAGATGGTTCATTCTTCATTGATGATGACCTTATGCTTGATATCATGGTCATTTCAAAGAAAGATATTAAGAACTCATTAATCGATAACTGGTCTTCAATTAAAAAATTAATTGCTCACCCTGAATTAGGTAGAGCCGCAACTATGTTGGCGGATGGTCGTCCACTTGTCGCTTCACAAAAGATTTTGGTGGTCGAATATCAGTTTCCTAACATCACAGAAAAGGCCAACTTATTAGAAAACCAAGAAGCCATTCAAAACGTTATTGAATCGGTCTTCAACAAGAAGATGTTTGTCTACGCTGTTAGTAGAAAAGACTCTATTAGATGGCAACAACATTACATGAATAGTTATCAACTTGGTAAGTTACCAAAGCCAGATACAATCAACATAGAATTCGAAGGAGAATAACACTATGAACATGCAACAAATGATGGCGCAAGCCCAAAAGATGCAAAGAGAACTCAGAAAAGCACAAGCTGAATTAGCCGCGAAAGAATTTAAAGTCGCTAAAGGTGGCGCTGTGACAGTCACAGTTCTCGGTAGCAAAGAAATCAAAGCTATTGAAATCGATAACGATGCTTTCGATCCAGAAAACAAAGATATGATTCAAGATATGATCGCTCTAGCAATTAATGAAGCAATGGCTCAAATCGATGCCGAAAGTGAAGCCATTAACGAACGTATTACCGGTCAACCTGGAGGTTTCGGTTTCTAGTATGGAAAAACTTAAGGCTCTTATTCGTTTAGAAGAATCATTAGCCAAGTTACCAAGTGTTGGTCGTCGTAGCGCGGAACGTATGGCGTATGCGATGCTCAACATGGAAGATGATGACTTAGCGGAGTTTTCTGATGCAATTAAAAACCTTAAACAATCCATACACATCTGCCCTATCTGTGGTTTTTTAACCGAGGGCGAGAAATGCGTTATTTGTGATGATAAAGAACGCGACCAAGATACCTTAATGATCGTTTCGTTCCCAAAGGATGTCATCGCATTTGAAAACGCAGAATATTATCGTGGTCTTTACCACGTCTTAAATGGGGTTATCTCATTAAGCAAAGGTAATGGTGTTGATGATTTAAATATCACATCATTATTAAAGAGATTAGACGAACACCACTTCAAAGAAGTGATTATCGCCACAAACCCAACAATCGAAGGAGAAACAACCGCTCTTTATATTGCCAAATTAATCGAAGATAAAGTCGATGTCGTCACTAGATTAGCGTATGGTTTACAAATGGGCGGTAACTTAGATTACACTGACGCCTTAACATTATCTAAGGCTGTCGAAGGAAGAAGAAAACTATAAGAGGTAGCAAATTATGTTTATTACTCTTGAAGGACCAGAAGGATCTGGAAAAACAACTGCTGTTAACTACGCTGTTAACAAATTAGAGGAGATGGGATATCAAATTGTCCGTACTCGTGAACCAGGTGGTACCCCAATCGCGGAGCAAATCCGTAACGTCATTTTGGATAAAGCTAATACTGCAATGGATAAAAGAACAGAAGCTCTTCTTTATGCTGCTTCAAGAAGACAACACCTTGTTGAAAAGGTTTGGCCTGCTTTAAAAGAAGGCAAAATCGTCATTTGTGACCGTTATTTAGATTCTTCCTTAGCCTATCAAGGTGGTGCGAGAGGTTTAGGCGTTGATAACGTTTTAGCTGTTAATAACTTCGCCACTGAAGGCACATTCCCAGATTTAACTTTGTTGTTCGACATCGAACCAGAAATCGGTTTAGCGAGAATCGCCGCTAATGCGAATAGAGAAGTTAATCGTTTAGATCTAGAAAAATTAGAATTCCATAAAACTGTGAGAAACACATTTTTGGAATTAGCGAAACGCTACCCAGAACGTTTCGTCATTATTGATGCAAGTAAGAGCCAAGAAGAAGTGGCTAAGGCCACTCTTGATGTGATGCTCTCAAGAATATGCAAGTAGAGAAATACCTTAAGAAATATCAACCAGTTATTTACCAAACCTTTGTTAATTCATTACAAAAAGGTCAACTTTCTCACGCCTATCTCATCTCAGGTACAAACGGTTCACCACTTTTAGATATTGCAAAGTTCTTTGCTAAATCTATCTTGTGTGATGACCCATCCCCACTAGCGTGTAATTCATGCATCACTTGCTTACGAGTGGACGATGATAACTATCCAGACTTTTTCGTCTTTGATGGTAGTAAATCCACGATTAAAAAAGACGCAGTCACCACAATTGAAAGTTCTTTTGGAAAGAAAGCCTTTGAAAACAAGGGTATTAGAATATACATTCTCCACCTCATTGAAAATATGACCATTGAGGCCATTAATAGCATTCTTAAATTCTTAGAGGAACCAGGGCAACAAATCTATGCTTTCTTAACCACAAATAATGAGAACAGCATCCTTCCAACAATTATCTCTAGATGCCAAGTTTTAAGAATGAAATTAATCGATAAGAATATCGTCATCAATGACGCTGTCTCCTTTGGAGTGGACAAGAAAGACGCTGAATTATTATCGTATTTCTATAACGATGGAGAGCTCATTAAAGAAATCATTGATGACCAAGAAAATAACGAAGTATTCTTCGCTGCGAAAAAGTGTTTTGAAGATGTTATTCAAGTGATGGATGAAAGTGATAAAGACGCTTTAATCTATTACGTCCAAGGCAGTATCTCTAACCAAATCAAGAGCAAAGAAGCTTGCCGTTATTTCATCAACATGCTTGTCATGGCCTTTGAAGATATGATTGCTATTTCTAACGAAAAGCAACCATTTTTAGAAAGTTATGCTACAATATTAGAACATCTGTCTACGAAACTTTCTCATATTAGTGAAAGTTTGATTGAATTATTAAGATGTGCAACCGCAATTAACACAAACGTCAATATCACCTTACTTATTGACCATGTGTTTTATACCATTACCAAAGAGGACTAACATATGCCAAAAATTGAAGATAATAACCATACACAGATTACTGATCAAAAACACGATTATTCACATTTCGTTGGTGTGAAGTTTTTAAATACTCCTCGTGCTTACTTCTTTGGCACTACCGATAATAACTATGCTCTTGGTGATAAAGTCGTTGTGGAAACAGTGAGAGGTATGGAATTAGGTACTATCGCTATCGAACCAATTTCCATTGATAAATATGGTAACGGTTTATTCTTAAAACCAATTCTTAGAAAAGCCACTGATGTGGATATCCGTTTAGCGGAAATTAACCAAAAAGACGCAGTATATGCATTAGAAATCTGTCAAGTCGAATCCAAAAAACTCAACTTAGACATGAATCTTATCTCTTGTGAATATACCCTCGATAAGTCCAAAGTCATCTTCTCCTATTTAGCGGATGATCGTGTTGACTTCCGTGAACTTTTAAAAGTCTTAGCCTCACGCTTGAGAACCAGAATCGAATTAAGACAAATCGGTTCTAGAGATAAAGCCAAAATGATTGGTGGTCTTGGTGTGTGTGGCTTACCACTTTGCTGTTCTACTTTCTTAAATGAATTCGATGGTATTTCCATCAATAGAGCGAAGAACCAAATGCTCGCTATCAACATTCCTAAGTTAAGTGGACAATGCGGCAAATTAATCTGCTGCTTAAAATACGAAGATGATGCTTACACTGAAGAAAGAAAGAAATTCCCAGAATTAGGTAGTAAAGCCTTTATCGACAAAGTCGAATATACAGTTACCAATATCAATATTCTTTCTCGTGTAGTAAAGATTGAAAACGATGAAGATATTAAGTTCCTTCCTTTGGAAGATTACTATAAACAAGTAGGCGCTAATAGGGTGAAAGAGAAACGCTATGAAAAGAAGTAAATCCTACGACAAAAACAATTTACTCCTCTATCTAGTAGCGACACCTATTGGTAATTTAAAAGAATTCTCTCCTCGCGCTATTGAAGTAGTTAGCGAAGCTGATATTGTTGCCGCTGAAGATACACGCAATGCTCACGATTTGTTAGCCCGTTTTAACATTAAGAAAGAATTATATTCTTTAAGAGAACATAACGAAAAAGAAGCAAGTAAGCATCTTGTTTCTTTAATCCAAGCCGGTAAGAAAGTTGTTTATATGTCCGATGCTGGTTATCCCGGCATTAGTGATCCAGGCTATTTATTAGTGCAAGAATTAATCGCTAATGATATTTGTGTTTCCACTATTTCTGGTTCATCCGCATTCATAAATGCTCTGGTGGCCTCTGGCCTTGAAACCAAACACTTTTTCTTCTATGGATTTTTATCCGCCAAAGATAACGAAGCTAAAGAAGAGATTAGTAATCTAAAAGCTCTTAGAAACACCCTAATCTTCTACGAAGCACCTCATAGAATTATGAGAACTTTTGCTTTATTAAAAGAAGGCTTAGGAAATCGTAAAGCTTGCTTAGCTAGAGAGTTAACAAAACTTAACGAAGAATACATTCGTGGCACTCTTGAAGAATTATGTGAAATCGATGAAGAAACATTAAAAGGTGAAATGGTCATCATCGTTGAAGGAAATAACGAAGAAGTACTCATTAAAGACGAGGAAATAAAGGCCCGTGTCGCTTATTTTACAAATTTAGGTCTCTCACAAAAAGATGCAATTAATGTCGTCAGTGAAGAGTTCAAAATCAACAAGAATTACATCAAGAAATTGCTATTTTAAATTGTATGGATATCGTATTTGCGAAAGATAAAAACAAAAAATCAAATCCATTTTTGGAATTATGGAAAAAGTTAGTTGAAAAGGTCAAACACATTCACTTTTCAAACGCTTTTTACTATTTCCTAATTCTTGCCGCTATTAGCTTTGGCTTTTACATGTTGATGCTTGTCCAAAACGACTTCTCTTTAGCTTATGGTGGCGACTATACCGCTCAATATATCCCTATGGGATACCATATCTGGGATTATTATCATGATTGGATTAAGACTGGTCACTTCACATTATTTGATCCAGAACTATATTTAGGCGCTAACTCATTTGGTTCAAATGCCTATTATGGTTTATTCTCACCATTTAATATCATTATCGTTATATTACCTAGAGTAATGGTTCCTCAATCAGTTGCCATTACATCCATGATTAAGATTGCTTGTGCTGGTTTATTCTTCTCGTTGTATGTGAAGAAAGCCTTCAAGATTAAAGAATCAGTATCATTTATCTGTGGCATTGCTTATGCCTTCTGTGGTTGGGGCGCGTTCTACCTCTGGTATAACAACTACCAGGATATATTAGTCTTCCTTCCACTTGTTTTATGGGGCGTTGAAAAGACACTTCAAGAAGAAAAACCATGGTTATTAGCGGTTGGTGTTTGTTTCCTCGCTATTTGTAACTACGTAATTATGGTTCCTTACCTTATTACTTCTTTCTTCTATGCGATGTTCCGTTTCTTCCAAAGAATTAAATTAAATAGCGCTTCTAAGAACTTTAGATTATTAGGTTTAGGCTTCGCAGGCTATGCAGTTGGTTTATTAATGGCCGCTTTTGTGTTTGTCCCCGCTTTTATGGCTACAATGGCGTCTCCAAAGCTCGATAGTTATTCCTACTTTGGTGAACTAAAGAAACTACTTGGTCAAAAGGATTTTAAAGCATTCTTTGAACTATTGTTCTCTTGGAAGAAGGCACCAGATCAACATGGTCGAATCTATGATACTCGTGTCTATTATCCAATCATTGAATTCTTCTTCCCAACCACTACTTGTCGTTCATTACCAACTCTAGAGTTATATAACTGGGACTTTGATGATATCGCTGTTTCATTATGGTGTTATGTACCATTCATCCTGTTCTTAGTGCCGGCTTTTATTCAATCAGGCAGAGAAAAGAAATGGTCACATTTCATCGCTTTAGCGCTGATTCTTATCTCATTATTTACTCCATTTATGTATTTCTTAACCATGGGTATGACTAATGCCTACGCTAGATGGACATTAATCGTTCCAGCGGTATTAATCGCTTATGTTGGCACATATCTTAATAGAATTCCTAACGTTGCTAGATGGCATATCCACGTTGGCTATGGATTTGCTTTACTTGGCATTATTGCTGCTTGGGTTTTAACTGAAAAACTAGCAGTTAAAGAACCATCAAGTTCAGGCCAATTAATCTATCGTTTTGTGGAAGGTGATTTTAACTTCACCACCTTAGCGTTCATCCTTGAACTTGTGTACACCACTGGTGTCTATTTAACATTATTCTTCTTATATAATAAGAAAAAAGCATTTAATATTGTGATTACCGCACTTGTTTCCGCCGAAGCAATCGCAGTCGGTACTTTCGTCACATGTGGTCATGGTTATGATGGTACACACAATAACGGTTATGCCGCTAACGAGAGATTTAGAAAAGTCTTAACACAGGTACAAAAGACCGATAAATCCTTCTATAGAATGTACACCTCTATCGGTGATGCTTGGAGTATCAATAACAGCTTTATCAATGGCTATAACTCCACTAGCTTCTTCCACTCCTTATATAACTTTGAAATTGATGATTTCACTATGTGGAACGGTATGAGAGATGGTCGAAAAGCGGTCGCAGGTAGCTATCGTGGTAAATACCAAGATTTAGATAACTTACTAGGTATCAAGTACTATTTCATCAGCAAAGAAAAGAGCATGTACGAGAATATCGAAAAGAATAATCCAAACGGATATATCGCTAATGTGCCATTTGATTTTGATGAAATGAAGGAATTAGAAACCAGTGAATACAAGGTTTACCAAAATAAAGATATGAATGCCTTCGGCCATGCTTATGACACCATTTATAACGGCACTTTGCCATGGCAATCCGTAAGATTTGATATTTCCTGTGTTAAAAATGGTATTACATTGGCCACTAATGCAGTTGTTTCTAAAGAAGACGCTGAAGAAATCCAAGGTGATGGTATTAATCTTGTTACTGAAGCACCAGAAATCACCACTATTAAAAACATGTACAAATCAATCGATTACCATCACAAGATTTATAACGTCGGTGATTTAGCAAAATACTATCCATTCGAAAAGATTCCAAGCATTCCCGATAATTTCGAAACGGTCCCTGCTTATGTAGATGAAGATACCATGAAGTATTTTGCTTTCTATACACCAAAGAATGATGGTGAGCCACTATTTAAAACTGGTACAGCTTTATATATTCGCGCTCCATTCTCAGGCTCTAGAAAGTATAATTTCTACTTCATCGATCAAAACAACAAAATCTTCATGATGGATGCTCACGATGACGATACAAGCGATAACACCGCTTATATGCGTGGCTTCTACATCAAGAAAGACGTTTATAAACTAGCGGTTTGTGGTAAATACTTTGAAAGTTACACTTCTGATAGCAGCATTAGAATCTTCTCTGAAGACGCTGGTTATTACCACGATAGATGGGATAAGTTAAACGCAAACCCAATTACTGATGTTAAATACTCCGCTGACAAATTCACATTTAAGACAAATTACACCTCTAGAAAACTCGTTGTTTCCTATGTGGCGTTTGATTCTGGCTGGAAGATCAAAGGTAAAGATAACACTACTGGTAAGACCACAGATTTAAAAACTTATAAAGCTAACGGTGGTTTTGTTTCCTTCGTTGCACCAGTGGGTGATTATTCTTACGAAATGACCTATAAGACACCTTATTTAGACCTTTCATATCTTGGTTCTGCCTTTGCATTTACAGGCTTCTTTGTTTCGATGTTAGGCTATCATTTATACATCGAAAGTAAGAAAAACCACTATTTAAACGACTTATATAGAGAAAATTAATATGTATTTTCTCTTGCTTTTCTATAGTTTACTCCTCTAAGATATTAGAGGTTTTTTTCTAAGGAGGGCCTCATTTATGAATATTCGTAACATCGCTATCATTGCACACGTTGACCATGGTAAGACCACACTAGTTGACCAACTTTTAAAATCCTCCGGTACTTTCCGTGATAACGAAGAAGTTAACGAAAGAGCGATGGATAGTAATGATATTGAAAGAGAAAGAGGCATTACCATCCTTGCTAAAACAACATCCATTATTTATAAAGACACAAAAATCAACATTCTCGATACTCCAGGACACGCTGACTTCGGCGGTGAAGTTGAAAGAATTATGAACATGGTTGATGGCTGCTTATTATTAGTCGATGCTTTCGAAGGCACCATGCCTCAAACAAGATTCGTTTTAAAGAAAGCCTTGCAAGCCCACATCAAACCAATCGTTGTTATTAACAAAGTTGATAGAAATAACATTGATATCGAACGTACATTAGATGAAGTCTTAGAACTCTTCATTGAATTAGGCGCTCCTGATGAATTCTTAGAATTCCCAGTGGTCTATACATCTGGTTTAAAAGGTACTTCTTCTTTAGAAGCTAACGTTAATACTCAAAAACCAGGTATGGAACCAGTGTTAGACACTATTATTAAAGAAATTCCAGAACCAAAAGCGGATATAAATGCCCCACTTCAATTACAAGTCGCCTTATTAGACTATAACGACTTCGTCGGTAGAATTGGCTTAGGTACTATTAAAAGAGGTACCATCCACGTTAATGATAACGTGACAGTTGCAAGACTTGATGGTAGCACCGTTAACTTCCGTGTTATGAAGTTATTCGGTTATCAAGGTCTTAAGAGATTAGAAATCGAAGAAGCTTCCGCTGGTGAAATCGTCGCTGTTGCGGGTTTAACTGATATTAACGTTGGTGAAACAATTGGTGCGTTTAATAGCGTTGATCCATTACCTCCAATTAGACTTGATGAACCAACCTTACAAATGACATTCGGCACTAATTCTTCTCCATTATCTGGTCAAGACGGTAAATTATTAACCGCTAGAAAGATTGAAGAAAGATTATTCAGAGAAACACAAAAAGACGTTGCTCTTAAAGTCGAAAGAATTCCAAATAAAGAATCCTGGGTTGTCTCTGGTAGAGGTGAATTGCACTTATCCATCTTAATTGAAAACATGAGACGTGAAGGCTTCGAACTTGAAGTTAGTAAGCCACAAGTCATCATTAAAGAAATTGACGGTGAAAGATGTGAACCATATGAAGACTTATTAATCGATGTTCCAAATGAATATGTCGGTGACATTATGATGTCATTAGG
>CAMZGG010000027.1 GCA_947306345.1 uncultured Caryophanales bacterium | reverse complement strand
AAATAAAATATTGCGATAAATTCAAGGTTTTTGTATAATCTTCAGCAACACCATAAAAATAGAGTGGTTATCTTGTTAACCATTCTTGAAGAATGGTGCGTTTTGTGATATATTTTAGGAACGTTTATGTAAGTAAACGTCGGAAAGGAGGGAAAGTCATGTTAAAATACTCGATCAAAAGAATCATTCTAGCATTCGTTACGACATTCATTATTTTAACTTTGACATTTTTCTTGGTGAAATCACTTCCTCCAACGAAGGTATTCTCCACTAACGAAAACGTCAGATTTGCTTTCTACACAGATCAACTTAGCTTAGGTTACGTTATTCAATCCGATGTATTGAGACCAGATTTAGCTTCTAAACCATTAGACTCAATTACCGTCATTGAAGATAACACAACCAAAACAGTGTACTTCTACACCAAACCAATCGTTGAACAATATTTTGCATGGTTAGGCAATATTGTTACTCAATGGGACTGGGGTAGATCAACCGTCATTGAACCAAACGCATCCGCCATTGATATTATTGGCCAACGTTTACCAGTTTCTATGTCCATCAATGTTTGGGCTGTTCTTATCTCATTACCTCTTGGTATCGGTTTTGGTATTCTTGCTGGTTTAAAGAAGAACACATGGATTGACCACACAATCTCAACCTCAGTCATGATCTTCATTTCAATTCCTGGCTTCGTCGTTATTTCCTTCCTTATGTATTTCCTTGCATTTGAATCTGGTTGGTTACCAACTCTTTGGCCAACACCAGACCAATCATTGCAAACTAAAATTTTAGCTTACTTCATTCCTGTCATGTCTTTATCATTTGGTACAATCTGCGGATTCACAAGAACTGTTAGAGCGGAATTATGTGAAGTCATGTCCAGTGAATACTTATTATTAGCCAGAACAAAAGGCTTAACTAAAAACCAAGCGATTATTCGTCACGCCTTAAGAAACGCTTTCGTTCCACTTTTACCTTCCGTCTTAGCGGAATTCTTAAGCATTTTCGGTGGTGCAACAATCCTTGAAAAGATTTACAGCATTCCTGGCATCGGTAGATTATATATCGAAGCTTTAAACCCAGCTAATACCGACTATAACGTTTTGATGGTCGATATGGCTGTTTATACCATCTTTGGTTTGTTAGCAGGTATCTTGTTTGACTTATCATATGGTTTCATTGATCCAAGAATCAGAATGGGGGCGAAGAAATAATTATGTTAGAAGATAAAGATTTCGAACTAGTTGAAGAAACCCCAGTTAATGAAAACGAAGCCGTTGAAGAAGAAATTACTGAAGCGGATTTCGTCTTAACAGAAGTTGATTCCTCCGTTCATGAACAAAAGTTCCAAACAAAACCAACAACATTCTTAAGAGACTCCCTCAAGAGATTCCGCAAAAACAAATCATCTGTTGTCGCTGCGGGCATCCTTGGTGTTCTCTTAGCCATGTCCTTCCTTGTCCCAATCATTGACCAAAGTGACCTTAAGAGTGATGAAAGTGCACCAAAACGTGCCGCTCAACAATACGTCGCTCCAAAGCTCTTTGATGCTGGTACAGGTTGGTGGGATGGTACAGTTAAGTACAAAAAGATTCCAGTCGACATCAGTGAGATGCCAAACGCTCAAACTGATGAAGAAAGACAAGCACACTGGTGGCCAGATGCTGACTTATTCGTTAGAAGCGCGATTAGCAATAAGAAAATTACTCCAGAACAATATTCTAATGAATTATCAACATTAGGTGCGTTCGGTAGAGAAGGCTACATCCAATTTGGTTATTACTATAATCGTGCGAAAGATGATCCAGTTACATTCTCCACTGTTAACATTCCTGAATTAACAGTTGATAACGACTTATACTTATCAGTCTTTGATACATATAACGTCGATAAGATTAACAAAATGGAAGGTAAAACTGATTTAACTCTTCCTTCCAACTACCGTTTAGGTGAATCCGCTTTCTGCTTTGAATATGAAGATGATGATCCATCCACTCCATTATTCATCGAAAGAAGTGAAGTCGTCTTAGTGGACTATAGTGAAGTTCATAACATCGGTAGTGGTATCACTTCCATGAAAGAAGAAAAAGTCGATATCGCTAGTATCATCGCCACACAAACCGGTAAAACCACATTCAAGAACGCAAACTTCTATGTGAAGATGATTCCAGATGGCAAGAACGCCAATACATGTTCTTTAATTAGAAGTATCGTCTTTGAAAGCACATCCGCTGATGCAGAGACAAAAGCAATCTTCGATGCCGCTAGCTTCACCGATGCGACTAAGTGCTTAACAAAGAGCAGTAATGATGGCTATGAATATTGGCCATGTACAGGTGTGCAACGTATCTATTTATCCAAAGCGCACTTCTGCTCATTTGTCTATGACACATATGATGCGGCCTTTGGTATTAAAGAAATCGATAACTTTGCTATCACCGACTTACTCGCTTATGAAAAAGCCGGTTGGGTGTCATTCAATCACGCCATCACTGACTTACATAACGGTAAATTCCTCTTTAATAAAGATGCCTTCAAGTGCACAATCCTTAATCCAGATAAGTGCCCACTTGCAGAAGAATTAACCGTTGATAACTTCTATGGTTATGAAACAGAAGGTAACTTAGGTTCCATCGTTAAAGTTTATAACTACAAATTCCTTGGCTTTGATTCAATGCCAAGATACCTCATGGGTACTGATAAATCCGGTAGAGATATGTTCAAGTACGTCTTTGAAGGCTTAAGAACATCCCTCTTAATCGGTATCATCGTCTTCGTCATCTGTTTCTTCTTCGGTTTAGCCTGGGGCGCGATCTCTGGCTACTTCGGTGGAACAGTCGACTTAGTGATGGAAAGAATTGCCGAAATCATCGGTCGTATGCCAGGCATGGTCGTCTTGACGCTTGTTATCTTGCACTTAGGTAGTAACTTTAGGACATTCATTATCGCCTTATGTATGACTGGTTGGCTTGGTGTTGCCGAAACAACAAGAACACAGTTCTATAGATTTAGAGGTCGTGAATACGTTTTAGCCTCACGTACATTAGGTGCAAGTGACGCTAGACTTATTTCTAGACACATCTTACCTAATGGTTTAGGTACAATCATTACCGGTTCCGTCTTAATGATTCCACTTACCATTTTCTCAGAAGCTAATATCGCTTACTTGAACTTAGGTTTAAAGAATATGTCCTCTCTTGGTGTTATCCTTTCCGATAACCAAGGGGAATTATTTGCAAACCCATACTTATTAATATTCCCAGCGGTTATCATCGCTCTCACCATGATTTCCTTCAACTTATTCGGTAATGGTTTAAGAGATGCGGTTAACCCAAGCTTGAAAGGAGAAGAATAATCATGGAAAACAAAGAAATCGTTTTGTCTGTCAAAGACTTACATGTCAACTTCTCCACAGATAATGGTTACGTCCAAGCCGTTAGAGGCGTTTCCTTCGACTTATATAAGGGCGAAACATTATGTATCGTTGGTGAATCTGGTTCTGGTAAATCCGTTACCAGTAAAACCATCATGGGTATCTTAGCCGCAAACGGCAGAATTGCCGAAGGCTCCATCATGTATGAAGGTGAAGATTTAACTAAGGTTTCTGAAGATGAATTCCATCGTATCAGAGGCCATAAGATTGGTATGATCTTCCAAGACCCATTATCATCGTTAAATCCAATTATGCGTATCGGTAAACAAATTACCGAAGCAATGTTATTAAACGGTGACCACCTCAAACAAATGAGAGATGACTTAGTCGCTAGTGAATTCGTTGCCTATAAGAACGCTGTCACTACTTACAAACGTGAACTCAACAAAGGTAAAGAAGCTGTTAAGTTCCAAAAGAGTGAAAAGAAGAAAGAGTTGGAAAGAATTAAAAACGTTGTTAAGAACGAATCCGATGGTAAGCTCTACGCTTTGAAGTTAGACTTCGGTCTAGAAAAAGTCCACATCAAGCATAACTACGATAAGTTAATCGCTGAAGCGGAAGATACTCAAAAGAAACAAGAACTTACAGCGGAAAAGAATAACGCCTTGAAAGAAGCGGATGAAAGATATCTTGCGGAAAAGACAAGAATCAAAGAAGAAGCCGCTGCTAAGAAAGGTGATAACGACGCTTTATTAACTAAAACTAAAGAAGAATTCAACCGTAAGATTGCGGATGCTAAATCACATCAATCCTCCAATAAGGCTGAATTAAAAGCTAAATACAAACCAATCATCGCGGACGCTAAGGCTAAATACTTAGTGAAGAAGAAAGAAGCGGATGCCAAAGTGGCAGAAGTGAGAAAACAATACCGCGCTGAACTTGAAGCAGATCTCGCTAATGGTGTTGATCCAAAGACTGCTAAAAAGAATTTCGTCTCCAAGATGAGAATCACCAAAGCAGAAGCTAAGGAAAGAGCTCTCAAAGTTATGGCGGAAGTTGGTATCCCATTCCCAGAAAAGAGATTCAGACAATATCCATTTGAATTCTCTGGTGGTATGAGACAACGTATCGTTATCGCTATCGCGTTAACCGCTAACCCAGATATCTTAATCTGTGACGAACCAACTACAGCTCTTGACGTTACAATTCAAGCTCAAATCCTTGAATTAATTAACCGCTTAAAAGCTGAAAGAAACATCTCTGTTATCTTCATTACTCACGACTTAGGTGTTGTCGCCAATATGGCGGACCGTGTCGCAGTTATGTATGCTGGTAAAATCGTCGAATATGGTAAAGAAGAAGAAATCTTCTATGATCCAAAACATCCATATACTTGGGCGTTATTATCATCCATCCCTGACGTTGATAGTAAAGAAAGATTGGATGCCATTCCAGGTACTCCACCAAACCTTATCTATCCTCCAAAGGGTGATGCCTTCGCTTTACGTAGTAAATATGCGATGAAGATTGACTTCAAGAAAGAACCACCTTTGTTCAAGGTTAGTGATACTCACTACGCGGCTACTTGGTTATTAGACCCAAGAGCGCCAAAGGTTGAAATGCCAGCGATTGTTAAGACTCGTATTGAAGCATCCTTAGCAGCGCACAAGGCTAGAGAAGCTAAAAAAGCTAAGAAGGAGGACAAATAACTATGGCAAATAGAAAAGTTACTTATCTTCCCGAATTAGTGGATAACAATATCGAGTTATCAGTCCGTCACTTAAAGCAATTCTTTAAGTTCGGTCATGGTAAAAACGCTTTCGTTACTAAAGCTGTTCACGATATCAGCTTTGATATTAAAAAAGGTGAATGCTTCGGTATCGTTGGTGAATCAGGCTGTGGTAAAACCACAACAGGTAGAACTTTAATCAAATTATATAAGGCTACTTCCGGTTCTGTTTATTTCAAAGGTTACCGTGTTGTCGCGGGTAGCAGATGGAATAAGAAAGAAATCAAATGGAAGAGAATTAAAGCCAATCGTAAGATTAGAGATCTCAAGAACGAAATGAATGAAAAGATTCGTGTTCTTGCAGATGAACAAGGCAATAAAGAATTTGTTGAAAGCGAAACCGCAAAGATTAAGGAACAATACAACGCTCAAATCAATCAAATCAAAACCGATTTAGCGGCCTTAATCAAAGAACAAAAAGAAAAGATTGCTCAACACGAATATGACGAAAAACACGTCAATAAGAAGTTGATGAGCAAGATGCAAATGATCTTCCAAGATCCTGTTGATAGTTTGGATCCACGTATGACCGTCAATGACATCATTGAAGAAGGTTTACACATCCAAGGTCAATACAACAAGTTCGAAAACTCACAAAAAGTTAGAGATGCTTTAGTGAAGGTCGGCTTATTACCAGAATACGCTTCCCGTTACCCACATGAATTCTCTGGTGGTCAACGTCAACGTATTGGCATCGCTAGAGCCTTAATTATGAATCCAGACTTCTTAATCTGTGACGAACCAATTTCGGCCCTTGACGTGTCTATTAGAGCTCAAATTATCAATTTATTGAATAATTTAAAAGACGAGATGGGTTTAACCATGATGTTTATCGCTCACGACTTATCTGTTGTTAAGTACTTCTGCGATAGAATCGCCGTTATGTATTTCGGTAATATTGTTGAGTTAGCAAGTAGTGATGAACTCTTCGCTCACCCATTACACCCATACACTAGAGCGTTGCTCTCCGCTATTCCAAAGCCAGACCCATTAAGTGAAAAGGAAAGAAAGAGATATATCTACGTTCCTGCTAATGAACATGATTATTCTCAAGAAGCTCCAAAACTCGTGGAAATCACTCCTGGACACTTCGTTATGGCGAACAGTGAAGAACTTGAAAAATATCGTAAAGTTCTAAACGAAAAGAAATAATTTAAAAGGCTGATTGATGTCAGCCTTTTTCTTTTAAGTTATAATGACATTATGAAGAAGAAAAGACACTTACTATTTTGGATATTATTCCCAATAGGATGGAGCATCATAACCGCCTTATTAGTGTTTTATTTTGACCTTGCTAATGGGCCAATCGTCTTTTTTATCTTAGAACTAGTTCTATTAGTGGCGTTTTTCATCGCTAGAGTGCTATTTAGAGACCGAAAGATATTAATTCGACTATTAACCTGGGTGAGCTTTATTGCGCTTACTGTGGCGTTTGTTTCGCTTAGTACGCCGACAACAGTAAGAAAAAGCGCAGCTTATTATTCTAATCCTGAAGTAATTAATGAAGTCTTAGAACTTAACGAAGGTAAAGTTAAAGGCTTTTATAACCAAGATAAAACAGTAAGAGTGTACGCTGGTATTCCATACGCTAGAGCGGAAAGATGGAAATTACCACAAACATATACTTGGGATAATGTTATTGATGGTAGATACTTTGGTCCAAGAAGTATGCAACCAATCTCCAGCAGTGTGACTAATACACTCGTTGATATCTATTCTGAAAAAGGTTGGCATCCAAATTATCAAATGCAACCACTTCAAGAAATGAGTGAAGATAGCCTATATCTTAATATCTGGCGACCAAATACTGATCAAACCAATTTACCAATCTTGGTCTATATCCATGGTGGCTCTTTAACAACTGGCGCTAGTTCGTATGAAAACTATAACGGTGAATCCATGGCTAAAACTGGTGTCATTATGATTACCATTCAATATCGTCTTAATATCTTTGGCTATTTTGCCCATCCAGATTTAAAAGTTGAATCTTTAGCGGAAACTGGTAACGCTACAACTGGTAACTATGGCTTATTAGACCAAATATTTGCGTTAAAGTGGATTAACGACAACGCCGATAACATCGGTGGAGATAAAAACAACATCACAATCGCTGGTGAAAGCGCTGGTAGTTCTAGCGTTTCTGCGATATGTGCTTCTCCATTAGCAAAGAATCTTTTCAAAAGAGCAATAGGGGAATCCTCTTCTTTAATAGTTAAACATGCTCCTCATACATACCGCTCAATGGATGAAGCTTATCAAGTCAGTAGAAACATCATGAAAGAGTTTAACTGTAAAACCATTGATGAGCTTAGAAAAGTTCCAGCGGAAAAACTCGTTAACACAAAATATAAGAACCCAAGTATGATGCTTGATGGCTATGCCTTAACAAAAGACCCATATCAAGTCTACCTTGATGGTGAAAATAACGAAGAAGCATTATTAAACGGCTATAACGTCAAAGAAGCTGATGCTTTTGTAGTGCCGACTTTCTTATTCTCCCCAACAAACAAGAGCAACGCTAAAGGTAGATTAATTGATTACTTTGGCAGTGAATATGGTCAAAAAATCTATGACCTTTACAAAGATAAGATTGAAGAGAATGCTTTTGAAGCCTTTAATGAAATCATTTCCGTTTACTGGTTTATCCAACCACATCATTCATGGTCCAATATGGCGAAGAATAACAATATCCCAGTTTATAGATATCAATTCACTAAAGAAAATGGCTACCACGGTACCTATCATTCAGGTGAAATGCCTTATTGCTACGGCAATCTAAAACTATCTGGTAAAACATTCGCTTATGATGAATCTGACTATAAATTAGAAAAGACCATGCTTACTTATTGGTCCAACTTCGCTAAAACAGGTAATCCTAATGGCGAAGGTCTTCCAACATGGGATGAATACACAAGTAATGGCCAAGTAATGGAACTAGGTGAACACGTTGGTCCGTTCGAAGATAAATATCTTGCCTTATATGATTTAATTGATGGCTATATCGATAAACAAATAGCCAGTATGTAACCGAAAATATTATCACTAGCAATATGCTATGTAGTAATATTTTAGATAGTCTTATGATGAACCCAGTATTAGCGTTATTAATCGGAATTGCCTGCTACATAGTAGTGTCTTTTGCCTATTTAGGTTTAAGAACGCTTATTAAAAAAGAATCATTCCTTGGCTTATTAAAAGACTTTGATAATCTCTTCAAGTTTGGAGCGTTCTTCCTTCTTGATTTGTTATTCGTTTTAATTATTTGCTTATCATATTCCAGAACTAATCCAATTAACTTTGTGTGGCTTGGTTTAGGCTGCTCAGTAGTGGCAGTATGCGTTCCATTTAAGTCGCTTTTCTTAAAGATTAAAAATAAACAGTTCAAAGAGATTAACATCTTTAAGTGCTTTGCCTATTTAGGACCAGTACTTATTTTAGTGTTAGAAGTCACTTTGTTCTCGAATGTTTCTAGTAAGAAAGATGATAATCTCATCAACGTTTCCTTTGATAGTGCGCTTATCGTAGAAAATACAGGCATTAAAGAGGATGGCCATATCACATTTGATAGCCAAAGATGTTACATGACATTTGATAACACCCAACATCAAATGAAGTCTTTGTATTTAGACTTATCCTGTAAAGAAGAGAACGCTATTCAAATTGATGTATGCACCGCTAATGAATTATCAGGTTCATATGGCTTTAGAGTGGCTTATAAGTTTGATTCACGTTATAGCGAGTTTGAATACTTTGATCTTAGTAAATTTAGCGATGCTAATTACATTAGACTATATTTTGTTATTGATGAAACAAACATCAAGAGTATTTCGTCGTTACCACCTGTCTATTTACACACAATTGCCATTAACCAAGCTTTCCCATATGTTTTTAATGTCGTGAGATTTGCTTTATTAGCCACAGGCTATACCTTAGTGCTTCTCGCCTTTAAGAAATGCGTCAGCCTTGAATATAAAGAAGTTGATAAGATTAAGCTTCTCAAGAAGATAGTGTTAATTCTCTGTGGTGTAGGAGCGGTGTATATCCTCATTAATTCATTAATATGTTCTTCCTCACATTACGTTTTAGTGGATTCTCTTCAAGAGAGTGACCCAAATGTTAATATCTATCATCAGCTATTCTTAGCGTTTAAAAATGGACGAGCTTCTTTAGGCTATGAGCCAAGTCCTGAACTAGTAGCACTTCAAAACCCATATGTTCCAAGTAATAGAGATGGCGTTTGGTATCTTTGGGACCATGCTTACTATAACGGCAAGTATTACTGCTATTACGGGTGTGCGCCTGTGATATTAGTAATGTTCCCAATTTATTTGCTTACTGGCTTTAAATACGTTCCAACCATTCTTTTGATGGAAGAAATTGGCGCATTATTCTCATTAACGTTCTTTGTATTATTTGTTTTAGAATCAGTGAAACTCTTATTTAAAAAGATTAACTATCCAGTCTTGATACTTGTTTTAGTTACCGCAGTATTCACATCCTTGGTGCTTTCTAACAATATCTACAAGGTTGGTTATTATAATGAAGGCATTTATCGTATCCCATATTCATATGGTTTAGGATTCTTATTCTTAATCTTCTACATGCTCTTTAAAGCGTATAAAGATGATAAGAATCGTATTATCCATTTAGGTGTTCTTGGTTTAGGTGTGGTCTTAATGATGGCCACTAGACCAACATTATTCGTGGTCTTAATCTTAACAGCACCTATCTTCATTAAGATGATTATCCAAAAAGGCATCACTTGGAAAAAGAAGATTATCGATTTCGCACCAATGGTTGGTGTCATAGTGGTGGGTGCAGTATTTATTTGTTACTACAACTACATCCGTTATGACTCGATCTTTGAATTTGGCCAAACATATCAATTAACCTTAGCGGACAACACTAAACTCGCCTACAGTGCAAAAGGTATTGCGCCAACCCTGTTCCATTTCTTTGTTTTACCACCTTCATTTAATGCTTCTAGATTCCCATTCTTTGATTATGGCTATTATGATGGTGTTCCTGCCTATCATAACTACAACAATGGGGCAATTGGTTTATTAATGTTCCCAATCTTCTATAGTTTCTTCACAATGCCGTTTGTCTTTGACAAAGAAGATGATCTAACTCTTAGAATCACTTATTATTTATCTCCATTAGCGTTATTCATTTTGGCGTTTACCACTTATTGCTTTGCTGGTGTTTGCCCACGTTATGTTGTGGAGATTACTGCTTTAGCGAGTGCATTCGTCGTTGTGCCTACTATTAAGCTATTTACTAAGTTAAATAAAAAAGCCCCACATGTAGCGATGGGCTATTTACTTGTTAGTTGCCTCTTCAGTGGCTTCTTCTCATTTAACTTATTGTTCTGTGGCTTTGATGGTTGGAAAGAAAGTGACCAACACGGATTACTTGAAGTCGTGAGATCAGTATTTAACAACTATAATATTTAATAAGAACGTTTAAATTTTAATTTAAAGATCATGCCCACAATCTTCGCGCCATCTCTGATGGCTTTTGTTTTAGTTTTACTACCTTCAGGACGATCTTTATAATTAATTTCCACGCTATCGATTTTAAGTTTGTGCTTCGCAGCGTAGATAGAGAATTCGGTTTCAATTTGGAAACCCTTAGAAACAATCTTAATGTTCTTAACAAAGTTACGAGACATCGCTCTTAAGCCTGTCATGATATCAGTAAACTTGTAGTGGAACATGTGATTGACTAAGAATCTAACTAAGCGGTTACCAAAGTTATGGAACGCGCCATTATTCTTTTTAAAGTAAGAAGAAGTGAGACGGTCACCAATAACCATATCCGCACCCTCATTCAATACCTTGTTAACCATTTCTGGTACTTTTTCAAAATCATAGGTGTCGTCACCATCAATTGTGACATACACATCAGCGTCGATTTCTTCAAATGCTTGCTTAATAACGTTACCTTTACCTTGCTTTTCACATCTTCTAACAATTGCGCCTGTTGTTTGGGCAATTTCAAAAGTATTGTCTTTCGAATTATTGTCGTAGACATAGACTTCTGCTTCAGGCATTGCCTCGAACGCTTCTTTCACGACTTTGGCAATGGTGAGTTCTTCGTTATAACAAGGAATTAATATCGCTACTTTACTCATGCTTGTTTATTATATCTTTTTAGATATCCTTTTCAAACAAAGTATTTCAAATGGATTTGAAATCTTCGTTTTTTTAAGAATAATGCTTACTTTTCGCTTCGAGCCTCCGTTAATAAGACGAATAATAGGGTGGAATCTGCTACAAAAATATCTATTTGTTAAAAACAGAATGTAATACGTTTTGTTTTTATAGTAAGATATGGTATTCTTCTAACGCGAGAAAAACATGAAAAGAGTAATTGGATTATCAGCCCTTTTGGTTATTTATGCAATGGCGTTCACCGCTGGTATTTTCTCTTTCATGTTGTTTGAAAGATTAGGCTTAAACGATTATATCTCCGTTCTTTTGGCCGATGTCATCGCTACAGTCATAGTGTGGGCTAGTGGTGTTATCTTAAGAACTGCGTCTGCTTATGACCCTTATTGGTCACTCCAAACATTAGCGATTTATATTTGCTTACTATATAAAAACCAAAACTGGCATGTAGGCACTATTCTCTTATTAGTGGTTATATCCTTATATTCATTTAGATTAACTTTGAACTTTATCTTAGGATTCCATTCCTTATCTTATGTTGATTGGCGTTATAAGATGCTCAAAGAGAAAACTGGTAAGTTCTATCAAATAGTCAATCTATTTGGTATTTGTATGTTCCCAACACTAGTGGTCTACGCTGCTTCTTTACCAGTTATGGCGTACGCTTCAATTCAAACATTCTCAGCGTTTGATATCATCGGCCTATCCGTTATTGTTTTAGGCATCTTGCTTGAATTAATTGCTGATATACAGATGAAGAAGTTTGTGAAAAATAGAAGTGATCGTTCACAAGTGTTAGATAAGGGTCTTTGGAGATATTCTAGACATCCTAACTATTTAGGGGAAATCTCTATTTGGTTTGGTGTAGCGCTTACCCTTATTATTTCCCATTTCAATTATTGGTTTTTTATCGCCGGAGCGGTCATCAACTTATTAATGTTCCTCTTTATTTCTATTCCAATGGAAGAGAAACACTTCAAAGAATATAAACCCGATTACGAACAATATAAAAACGATACATCGATGTTATTGATTCTCCCTAAGAAGAAGCAATAATTGGCCAAAAATAGTGTTTGCTCATTAAAAAGATATATAATATATAGGTTTTAAGAGGGCGACACTATGAATAAGCATTCTAAATTATTTATTATTTCACTTTTAGCTTTAGCGACCACATCGTGTGATCTTTTAGGTGCATTAACAGGAAAAGAAAACTATTCCAACTATGAAGATTACTTCACTAAAGAGTTAAAGTATGAAAAGAGCACTGATATGGCTTCATTCAATAAAGCGCTTGATGAAGGTGCCTATTGGTGGAGAACATATGATGGTAAAAGCAGCACTACATATTACACATCAAGAAACTGGTTAGTGTATTTCGATAAGCAAAGCAGTGAATTGACAACTATCTATTTCTTAGATGGTAATAAAATAAATATTTCCACAAACGACAGTGGCCATTACTTCCAAATCGCTGACTTTACATGTGTTAATACTGAAGGCGAATATTGGAGAGGTATGCAAGGCGTTCCTGCTACCGAAGAACAGCAAAAGAACATTCAAATTCATAAATACGAAGATAACTCCGGTTACCTTGTTGTTGCTTATGAAAAATACATGTTCTATGTGACCAGTGATTTCAAAGACGCTTACATCAATGAAACAAACACTAAGACATTTAAGAGCGCTAATGGTGAAAAGGTCATCGCTGATTGCGATTTATTAAATAATTATTTAACAGCCTTTGGTAAAGAAAAGCGTTTAACGTTACCTGCTCCAGAAGGTAAAGATATCGAAATTTGGCATGGTAAAGATTATTATCAAGGCGATATGTCTCACTACACCGCCTATTTAGCGGATGTTGAACCAGCGGAATACGCTGAAACATTAAAGAAAAACGGTTTTACCGTTATTCGTTCCTATGAAGATCCATTCTATGCTTTCTATCTCTCCCGTGGTGGTTATTGGTACTGCTATGACGAAGAAGCAGAAATCGAAGTGTTATTAAAGGCTCACGATTACCTCTACACAGATAATATGGGTAAAACATATGGTCCATGGCATAACACCTTAATCTGGTTCTATAAGATGAATACAGGTTACTTCGGTGAAAATATCCAAAACGACGCTGAAGATTGGAGTGATTCTGATAAGGAAACAATGAATGCCTGGTATGATGGTAAACTCAATGTTACAATCCCATTTGTTAAATTAGGCAAAAATTATAACGTTCCAAATAAAATGACATTAGCCCACACTGGTATCTTAGATGGCACATTAATGCAAGAACATAAATGCTATAACATCACAGATAGTAGTAGAGTAAATTACTTAGAAGGCTATGACGAAGTCCTTGAGGCTAATGGCTATCACAAATATGAATATGGCTTCGACGCTGATAATGATTTAAATGCTAGAAGTTCATTTATGAAAACCGAAGATTGCAAATACGCTGAATGCTATATCAATGAAGAAAAGAATGTTGCTATTAAATACTACTTCGATGTTGATAATGGTAATACCATCAGAGTCTTCAAACTTGATGAAATGAAATCAATGAACGTTCAAAATCCTGAAATCTTCAACGACTAAAAAACGCAATGAAAAAGAGTGGTGCAACGACCACTCTTTTAATATGTCTTTAAGATTATTCAGCAGCAACTGGTGCTCTACCAAATGTTTCTCTAATCTTGTTGAGTTCGACTAAAGCTTCGGCGTCTTTTGCTTCTTGCTTTTCTTTACGAGCTTTGACTTTTTCTTCCATAGCAGCTTTTTGTTCAGCTGTCATGGCATCAAGCTTAGCTTGTTTCTTGGCTTCAGCAGCAGCTTTCTTATCAGCAGCTTTTTGTTCGGCTTCAGCTTTGCTGGCTAAGAACTTAGCGTTTTCTTCTTCGAAACTCAATTTCTTCTTTTCACACTTAGCTTTTAATTCAGCAACTCTGCCTTCTTCAAGAATACGAGCGTTTTCTTCTTCTTCTTGTTTGGCTCTGACGGTTGGTTCAACCCATTCGCCACCGGCGGCTAAAACTTCAGCTTTTTGGTCAGCGACGATTGCTTTATTGTCAACGTTGGTGAATTTTTCAACGTTCATGAATAAGAACATGACAGCGATTGCTAAGTAACATGCACCTTCAACACCGAACGCTAAAATTGTGTGAACAACTCTTCTTGCTTCGACTGTTGGGAACATAGCGTTGAAACCAGCGATGACACCATTACAGATACCACTCATGGCAACCATGATGGAACCATAAACCGCCATTGTGAAGCCATCAGTACGGATACCATGGACGGCTTCTTGGTGATCTAAAACGTTGGCCATTAAAGCGATAGAGATGTACATAGCAGGAGCAGTACCTAAAGCTTTAATACAGAAGGATGCGACGGAAATACCGGTGATAGCACCGACATTGCCAATATAACCTAACGCGACGAATGATAATGATGCGGCTAATGCAGCAACGATACCACCGAGGGAAATTGTTTTTGCTTTTGTGAATTTAGCGGCTAATGGCCAAACGATGACCATGCCCAATGCTGTTGGAACAGCACCGACAGTATTAATAACTGAAGAAACAGAGTTGGTGCCTGTCATGGCTTGTGAGTACCAAGGCATAGCATTGTTCTTCATCATGCCACCAAATTGATATAAGAACCAGAAGATCATTAATAACCACCAAGCTTTGTCTTTCATACAAACCTTGAGTTGTTGACCCATAGTAACTTTCTTTAATGGTTTCTTTTCTTCGCCATTAGCAGAAGCGGCTTCGGCGTTCTTGATGTTATCTTCAGTAATTCTTTCGCGTGTGAAGAAATACTCAAGGACACAACCGACAACTAAAGCGACGACCATGACAATCATTAAAATTGTCCATTTTGTATTTGCTTCAGCACGAGTAATGTCGATGGTGTAATTACCTTTTGTAAGAGCTTCGACAAAGTCGTTTGTTGTGGTCTTAACAACCTCACCATTAATTGTTTCTGAATATGTGTATTTTGGTAATAAACCTAATAAGTCAACTAAGAAACCACCAGCCATACCAGAGACACCAGCAGCGGCTAATTGAGCAGCCATGATAGCGGTACCTAATAAACCACGTTTGCCACTGTCACGAGTGGACAAGTTAACTAATGCACTGTGTGATGTGTAGTAGATTGGCCATGCGACAGCATAGTATAAGTTATAACCAATGCAGATGAAGATGGATGCTAATAAACCACCTGTGATTGTTGGGCTACCAACGATAGCGCCTTCTTCAATAGTAACTCTACCAGCATCAATGTCAGCAATAAGTGTTGCTTCTTGAGCGGCTTCTGGGAATGGTACTAAGAATAAGATGAGCATAGCCACTAAAATGAATGGCATGCTGATAAGAATAAGTGGTCTTGCTTTACCTGCAAGGCTTGGCTTTCTTTCCATTAATCTACCAACGAGAAGATTGCCAATAATGATAATAATAGCAGAACCGATTGGGAAGACAGCTTCGAACACTGGTGCCCAAGCGCCAAGACCTAAGACTTTATCCCAGTATTGCATAAGCCACTGATTAATAACACCATTACCAACAAGGGCAAGGATTGGTCCTAATAAGTAACCTAAGCCAGCTTCTGGAAATAAAGAAACGGATTGGCTCTTTATTTTTGAACGCATCAAACGCGTTTCAAAAAAGCTTTTCTTCGATTTTTCAGCCA
>CAMZGG010000026.1 GCA_947306345.1 uncultured Caryophanales bacterium | reverse complement strand
TTAATCATGTACATACAGCCAACGGTAATTCTTTCATCAAATCTTTCACCGGTTGTACCATCATAAAGAATGGTCTTGCCGGATGGATCCATTTTGGCTTTTTGCATCATATCCAAGATTTCTTCATTGGTAATACCATCGAAAACTGGGGTAGCAATCTTATAGCCTAATTGTTTTAAGGCATAGCCTAAGTGGACTTCTAAGATTTGACCGATATTCATACGAGATGGAACGCCTAATGGGTTGAGCATGATGTCAACTGGTGTACCATCTGGAAGGAATGGCATATCGCATTCTGGTAAGATACGGGAGATAACACCCTTGTTACCGTGACGACCGGACATTTTATCACCTTCGGAGATCTTTCTCTTTTGGACGATATAGACACGGACGACTTCGTTGACACCTGGAGGTAATTCAACGTCTTTGGATTTGCCTTCACGTTTGAAAATCTTAACGTCAAGAACGATACCAGCACCACCGTGAGGAACACGTAAGGAAGCATCTTTACCTTCATTGGTCTTTTCACCAAAGATGGCCATTAATAATTTGCCTTCTGGAGTTGGTTCACTTTGGCCACGAGGAGTGACTTTACCGACTAAGATGTCGCCTTCTTTCACTTCTGCGCCTGGAACGATAATACCACGTTCGTCTAAGTTAGCTTTAGCAGCTTCGCTGACGTTTGGAATATCGCGGGTGATTTCTTCATCACCTAATTTTGGAATGCTTCTGCATTCGAGTTCATATTTTTCAATATGGATGGATGTATAAACGTCATCTTTGACTAATCTTTCAGACATGATGACGGCGTCTTCATAGTTGTAACCATTCCATGTCATGAAGGCGATTGTAACGTTTTGACCTAAGGCTAAGTCACCGTTTTGCATGGCAGGACCATCAGCGATGATTTGACCTTTCTTAACTTTTTGGCCAACCTTCACGATACTTGTTTGGTTAATACATGTACCTTGGTTACTTCTTTCGAATTTTTGGAGTTGGTAAATTCTTGGTTCATTGCTACCTTTTTCTGTGATTTCAATGGTGCGGGAATCGGTATAAGTGACGGTACCATCTTCCACGGCGACCACTGCTAAACCAGAGTCACGGGCAATTTGATGTTCAAGACCAGTACCAACGAATGGCGCGTGTGGTCTTAATAATGGTAAGGCTTGACGTTGCATGTTAGAACCCATAAGGGCACGCATTGTATCATCGTTTTCGAGGAATGGGATACAACCCGCAGCGATGGAAACGATTTGTTTTGGAGAAACGTCAACGTAGTCGACATCTTCTCTACTAGCCATAACGTTTTCACCTTTATAACGGGCAATAACTTGTTCGTCGAGGATTGTGCCATCAGCATCAAGGTTGATGTTGGCTTCAGCGATAACATAGTCCCATTCTTCATCAGCGGATAAATAAACGGAATCTTCTGGTTCGCTTAAGACACGGCATGTGGCCTTATCCACGCGTCTGTATGGAGTTTCAATAAATCCATATTTATTAATTTTCGCGTATGAGGCGAGGTTGTTAATTAAACCGATGTTTTGACCTTCAGGTGTTTCAATTGGACAAATACGACCATAGTGAGAAACGTGAACGTCACGAACTTCAGTACTAGCTCTATCTCTAGTTAAACCACCAGGACCTAAAGCGGATAATCTTCTCTTATTGGTTAATTCAGCGAGAGGATTGGTTTGATCCATGAACTGTGATAATTGAGAGGATGCGAAGAATTCTCTAATACTCGCAGATAATGGACGAGGGTTGATTAAGGCTTTTGGTTTGACATTGCCTAAATCAGAAATGGACATCTTTTGTTGGACGGTTTTGACCATTTTGGCTAAGCCTAAACGGAATTGGTTTTGAATCAATTCACCGACACAACGGATACGTCTATTACCTAAGTGGTCGATATCATCGGTATCACCGAATCCATCCATCACGTTTAAGAAATAGGAGAAACAGGCGAAAATATCACTGATTGTCACATAGGAAGCTGTGCCATTTAAGTCTGTACCAACAATGTTACAAACTTTCTTTTCACGATCGTTGTTGTAGACTTTGACAATGTTAACAATGCCGTGGTCATCAAGCTTATCGTTGACTTTGAGCTTCTTCATGTGAGCACCCTTTTCGAAGAAGTCTTCATCTCTTAACGCGTCAACATCAGCGGCGGTTAAGGTGTAGCCTTTCTTGAAGCGGAGTTCACCGTCAACGTCGACGAGATTTTCCGCGAGGGTACGACCAGTTAATCTGTTATAAACGCCAAGTTTCTTAATGTATTTAAAGCGGCCCGCTCTACCTAAGTCATAGTGTTTACCATCGAAGAATTTTTGTACTAAGAAATTGATAGTACCTTCTTCTGTAACTGGTTCACCTGGTTTCATCTTCTTGAAGATTTCCACTAAGGCAGCTTTAGCTGTTTTGATTTTTTGATCATCATCTTTAGCTAAAGTGACTTTGAGGGCTTCAGATTCACCAAAGAGTTTTAAAATGTCATTATTTTCTTCTAAGCCTAAAGCTCTTAAGAATGTTGTGGCATTTAACTTTCTTTGTCTATCGATACGGACACTTAATAAATCTTTAGTGCCACTTTCGAATTGTAACCAAGTACCACGACCAGGAATGAGGTCTGCTTCGTAAGTAACTTTGCCTGTCTTTATATCTTTTGTTAAAGACATGTATGCGCCTGGGGAACGAACTAATTGGGAAACAATAACACGTTCAGCACCATTGACGATGAATGTACCAGACTTGGTCATTAATGGGAATTCACCCATGTAGACTTCGGATTCTTGGATTTCACCTGTGTCATGGTGTGTTAAACGTAACATGACGTAAATAGGCGCACTATAGGTGAGGTCCTGAGCTTTACATTGTAAGAATGTGTGCTTTGGTTCACCAAAACGGATAGAGACGTAGTCAATTGATAATGTATTTGTGTAGTTAACAATTGGGAAGGATTCTCTAAAGACTTCGTCTAATCCTTTTTCCTTAAACTCTTCGTATGATTTAGTTTGGATTTCAACAAGATTTGGTAAAGGTAATTTGCCAGAGATCTTACTGTAATCATAACGATCATTGTTGAGTTTGTTTAAGTTCTCAATATTTCTAATCATATAATGGCTCCTTATTTTTCCTGTTTGCTCTTAGTTGCACGGTAGATGTAGTAACCCTTGTCTCTTTTCAAGAGAGTGACATTACCGAAGATAGTTTCGATGTATCGAGAAGCGCTTTCTGCGCCTTGGGCTTTTCTAATCACGATGTACAAAGAGCCGCCATCAATTAAATATTGCTTTGCCTCCTCATACATGCGGTAAGTAACCAGCTTGCCCGCACGAATCGGTGGATTAACAACAATTGAATCATATGGTCCTTCAATCTTTTCATAGATGTCACTTTGAAGGATAGTGACTCGTGGGCTTAAGTTTAGTAATCCGGCGTTTCTCTCGCATAGCGCAACTGCGCGCGGATTTACATCAGCAAGGGTAATCCTTGCTTTTTCATGGGCTTTGGCAAGAGTTAAGCCAATCGTGCCATAGCCACAACCTAAATCGAGTATGGTGTTTCCTAAGTCGAGGGGTAGTAAGACCTTTAGAAAGGCATAACTACCCTCATCGACATTATTCTTGGAAAATACACCATTGTCAGTGAGTAATCTCATAGTGATGCCATTAATTTCAAAGCTGATCTCTTTGATGTTTGAAACAAGATTAGGATCGTCTTGAAAATAGTGACTCATTAGGCGAAATTACCCCCTAAAAATGAAATTTGGAACTTACTTAACTTCGACTTCTGCACCAGCGGCTTCGAGAGCTTTCTTGTGTTCTTCAGCTTCGACTGGGGAGATGTGTTCTTTGACTGGAGCTGGAGCAGCGTCAACTAACTTCTTAGCATCCATTAAGCCTAAGCCTGTGATAGCTTGGACAGCTTTGATGACTTGGACTTTGGAAGCACCAGCGGCCTTTAAGATTAAGGAAACTTCTGCTGGACCTTTGTTTTCTTCTTCTTCAGCTGGAGCGGCAGCTGCAACACCGACTGGGGCGGCTGCTGTGACGCCGAATTCTGCTTCGACGGCTTTGACTAATTCATTTAATTCCACTACTGTCATTTCTTTTAATGCAGCAATGATTTCTTCATTTGTTAATTTTGCCATAGTAATAATCCTCCTAAATTGGCATTATTTGTCCGCTACTGCCTTGACAGCGCAAGCGAAGGAGCGGATAGGTGCTTGTAAGCACGATAAGAACATGGAAATAAGACCTTCTTTGCCTGGAAGTTTTGCAACTTCTAACATACCGGCTGCGTCAACGAATTTACCTTCGACGACACCACCTTTAACGATGAGAACGTCTTTGTGTCTTTTAGCATATTTGGCAATGACTTTGGCACCGCCGATAACATCTTTAGAGAAAACGATAGCGTTTGGACCTTTTAAGATGTCGTTCATTTCGTTGTAACCTAATTCATCAACTGCACGTTCAACGAGAGAATTCTTGTAAACGTTCATTTCAGCGTTTTCTTTGTGAAGAGCACGTCTGACTTCTTGAATTTGGGCAACTGTTAAACCACGATATTCACAAACGATAATGGTTTGGCTCTCTTTAGCTTTTTCGGTGATAGTTTTCACTGTCTCTGTTTTAGCTGCTAAGACTGCTTGATTCATATTCTTGACCTCCTTTTTCTAAAATTGTTTTGAAGGCTCCAATATACGGTGGGCTTTATGCATACGCCTCGGTAACATTATTAAGACTGCTTCGTCCGTTACTGTCTTTGGTATATTGTGCTTTGTTTTGATTAACGACCAGCAAATGTGAATTGAATGGCTGGACCCATGGTCGTATGGATGACAGCTTTCTTGAAGTAGACGCCTTTAACAGCGGCTGGTTGGGCCTTTTTAACTGCTTCAACTAAAGCGGTTAAGTTAGCGGCGATCTTGTCGGCATCGAATGATACTTTAGCAATGCAAACGTGCATATTGGCTTCTTTATCAACACGATATTCGACTTTACCGGCTTTGATTTCTTTGATAGCTTTTGCGATATCTGGAGAAACTGTACCAGTCTTTGGGTTTGGCATTAAGCCTTTAGGACCTAACACTCTACCTAATTTACCGATGTTACCCATCATGTTTGGTGTAGCGACGATGACGTCGAAGTCGAACCAGTTTTCTTTTTGGATCTTATCGAGCATTTCGTTACCACCAGCGAAATCGGCACCAGCGGCTAATGCATCATCAACTTTGTCGGTAATGGCTAAGACCTTTTTGGTTTTGCCGTTGCCATGTGGGAGGATGAGAGTTCCTCTGACTTGTTGATCAGCTTGTTTTGGGTCGACATTGAGTTTGAAACTGACATCGATAGTAGCATCGAACTTAACAGTGGAAGTTTCCTTCACTAAAGCGGCTGCTTCTTCGATTGTATAGAGTTTGTTTGCGTCGATTTTTTCAGCGGCGGCTTTGTAGTTTTTACTTCTAAACATTTCCGTTCACCTTAGTCAACGACTTCAACGCCCATATTGTTGGCGCTGCCTTCAACGATTCTCATAGCTGCCTCAATGTCTTCGCAGTTGAGATCTGGGAGCTTGTATTCAGCGATTTGTCTGAGTTGAGCTCTGGTAATTTTACCAACTTTGCCTTTACGGCCAGTGGCACTACCTTTTTGGATTCCAGCGGCTTTTAAGATTAAACCCGCTACTGGAGAGGTTTTGATGACAAAGTCACAGGACTTGTCTTCATAAGCTGTGATGATAACAGGAACGATTTCACCTTTTCTGTCGGCTGTCTTGGCGTTAAAGTCTGTACAGAATTTACCCATGTTGACACCAGCAGAAGCGAGTTTTGGACCTGGCTTAGCTTCGCCACCAGGAAGTTCCATCTTCACGACTTTTGCGATTTTCTTCACTTGACTTTCCTCCTTTTGTAGATTTGTCAGTGCCGTGGTAATTGAGTGATCGCCACTCTTCCACGGAACGTACTGTTTCACACGTGCGCTTGCGCTCTCTCATGGCGCAAGACAACATGCTCATATATCGTATCAAAATACGTATGCACGTTGCAAGAAATTTTTTATATTTTAAATTAATGAAAGAGGTAATATTCAACTTCAAATCACTTGTGATTTGTTTATATTTGACTTTTATAATAACAAAGTGTATTATATCGGCATCAAAGAGAGCGAATAGTATGATTAAACGAAACAAGTTATTGAATCCTTATTTGTTGCTTATTATTTCGTTTTTAGCAATTGTTTTACTTGGCTCATTTTTGCTTAGTATGCCATTTGTGTTTAGGGACAATCCTAACAATGAATGGTGTCATCAAGGCTCCTATCTCGATGCCTTTTTTACATCGTTATCAGCGATGAGTTTAACAGGTCTTACCACCTATCCTGATGGCTTAGTTGATACACTATCTGGCGCTGGTCAAATCATTGTCATGGTTTTAGTGCAAATCGGTGGTTTAGGCATCGTTACTATTTTAACCTTCTTATTCTCTATTTTTAGAAGAAAGTTACAATTTAGAGATCGCTTAATGATTTCCCAAGCTATTGCCTTTAATAACTTTGGTGAAATTGTGCGTTTTGTGCGTCGATTAACTATCATAACTGTCATCTGTGAATTAGTGGGATTTGGCATGGGCATACCGGTGTTTATGCAGCTCTTCCCTAACGATTGGTCGCATATTCTATCTTATTCTTTATTCTATTCAGTCTCGTCATTTAATAACGCAGGCTTTGATTTATTTAACTCCACAAACTCCTTAATTGGTGGTTTATTCACTAATAACGGTGGCGCTATTTTAACTAACAACTGGTTATACTACTATTTCACTATTTATAATGGCTTTTTATCACTCCTTGGTGGTATCTCATTCTTAGTCATTATTGATGCGGTTATTGAACACAGAAATCCACGTCGTTGGAGCTCATTTACCAAGATGGTTTTAGTCATGACTGTGGGCTTGATTGTGGTCATGTCTTTCTTCCTCTTCTTAACCGATGGCTTGAAAGCGGACAACCCAATGAACTTCTTCCAAGTTGTGATGTTTATTATCAACTGTCGTACCGCTGGATACAGTGTTTACCCAGTCAGTGAAGTAAGCCTTCCTGGCAAGATGATTTGTTCGTTAATGATGTTTATTGGTGGTTCACCTCTTTCTACAGCGGGTGGCATTAAAATCACCACTATTTTCATCATTATGATTTCCATCGTTTCTTACTTTAGAGGCAAACGTATTCCAGCGTTCAAGCGTAACTTCTCTGACACTATTGTCGCCAAGAGTATGAGCTTGGTCTTTATCGTTGTGACAATTATTATTGTTTCCTTCATTCTCGTCTCCTTATTTGGCATTAGAGAGATCGAAGGTCACACTATGAATCCAGAGCTCAAAGAAGATTTGCAAGGCATTTATTTATTCTCCTGCTTCTCCTTCTTTGGTAACGTTGGTTTCTATACAGGTATTGAACCTTACCTGTCGGTGGGTTCAAAAATTGTACTATGTTTCTTAATGTTATTAGGTCATCTTGGACCTATGACATTTTTCCAGTTATTCCAAAATCATTTAGACAAAAACTCTAATGTGCATTATAGTTTTGTTGAGGAAGATTTTTTAATCGGTTAAAGGAGGACACTCTATATGGCTAAAAAATCATTTGCAGTTATCGGCTTAGGTCAATTTGGTATTTCTGTCGTCGAAGAATTAGTGGGTAATGGCATGGACGTTATCGCTATCGATACAGATGAAGAAGCCGTTAAAAAGATCAGTGCACTTCTTCCAACTGTCGCTGTTGCTAATGCGACTGATGAAGAAGCTTTAAAAGATTTAGGTATCAAAGACGTTGACGCCGCCATCGTTGCTTTCGGTTCTCATATCGAAGCAAGTATTTTGACAACAGTTATTCTTAAAGAATTAGGTGTTAAATCTATCATCGTTCGTGTTGACGATGCTTACTATATGCCAATTATGAAGAAATTGGGCGCTACTGAAGTTATCATGCCTCAAAAGGCTGCTGGTGTTGCATTAGCAAACAGATTAGGCAATGAAGACTTCAAAGACTTCTATAAACTCGATGATAAATATTCTGTCGTCTCTATTGTCGTCAATAGCGCGTATGTTCCAGAACAATTGAAGGATTTAGCGACTAAAGATAAATATGGCGTTAGCGTGGTTCTTATCGTGCGTAACGGTCGTTCCTTCGTTCCTGGTGGTAATGACTCACTCTTACCAGACGATACAATCTTCGTTGTTGGTAGCACAAAAGAAATTAGAAACTTCCGTGAAGCTATTAACGGCGTTAAGACCAGAAGAAAAAAGAAACAATAATCAAATCACAAAAATAAAACCAGCCTCGAATGAAGCTGGTTTTTTGTTGCTTGCTATCAACAAATTAGATTTTATCAATTTCGGAGAAGTCGACTTCCACTTTTGTGGATCTACCAAAGAAGATGGTTTCGAGTTCAACAACTTTGGTATCTCTGTTGATGGAGAGAATACGACCTTCGGTGCCTTCTAATGGACCATGGATAACTTTGACGTAGTCATCAACACTGTAACGGTCAAACATATCGGCATCAATTTCACCCATTCTCTTAAGAACTGGTTCAATTTGTTCACGTGGAACTGGGAATGGTTTTGTACCTTTACCAGAGGAACCGACGAAGCCGGTAACACCTGGAGTATTACGTACGACGTACCATGCGTAGTCTGTCATGATCATTTCGACGAAGACATAACCTGGATAGAGGTTTTTCATTCTTGTCTTTTCGGTTGGCATACCATCCTTCATCACTGGGACTTCTTGTTCCGCGACAATAATACGGAAGATTAAATCTTGTAAGCCCATTGATTCAACACGACGTTTTAAGTTTTCTTTAACTTTGTTTTCGTGTGTGGAGTATGTATTAACAACGTACCAAGCTTTTTCACCTAATGTAGCGTTGGAAGATTCGCCTTCGCTTAAATCTGTTGTACTATCTGTAAATTTGATTTCATCCGCCATGGCAATACCTCCTAGTTTTTAAATGTTTGTCTGAGGACGTCGATTAAGCCTTTGCCTAATGCGTCTTCGCCCATTAAAATTAAGCTCACTAAAACAGTGATAATAACAACGACAATAAACGCTGGGACTAAGACATCTCTCTTAGGCCAACGAACACGTTTGCCTTCTTTGATAACTTCTTGCGTGAATTTTTTAACACCCATGAGAAGGACCTCCTCTATTTGCTAATCTTATGAAGCGTCATCTTATTGCAACGCTTACAAAACTTTTTAATTTGAAGGTTTTTTGCACCTTCCTTTTTAATTGTGGTTGTGTAGTTTCGGGAGAGGCACTCTTCGCAAATCAAAAGAACTTTTTCTCTCATCTCTAACCCCCCTATCACAATTAACTTTTAATAACTTATCACTCCTGTCAATTATTGTAAAGAAATATTTATGTCTTTACACTATCGAACTGCTGCTTGTCGCGGGGTTAACTGGACCTAAAACCATGATGACAATAAGACAAGCGATGATGCATAACATCAAGATACCCATGATGATTGCCATACCCCATGGGAAGTGAATTGTTTCTCTTTTCGAATCAACTGGAACGATTTCAGTTGCCTCTAATTCTTCGGTTTTTCTTTCTTCCATTTTACTTAGCCTCAACAAAATATTTCTTTGTGAATTTTTGGAATGTTGTGATGAAGAATGTGTCCAAGACAACATTCACAAACATGACAATGGCTTGGCATAAGAAGATAGTGACAAATAGACTAAAGCCGAATGCACACGCCTTCATGAATGAGCCAAACAATAGCAAGATGAAGAAATCACAAATAAATGACGCAAAACAAATTTGTAACGGACTCATTAATTGACTCTCTTCTTTGCCCTTGAATAAAACTGAGAACAAAATAAGTCCGATAAATAGCAACGCAGAAACGATTGGCACAACAATTTTGAAAACTAATTCAACGTTGGCGTTAAGGAGTAAGAACAAAAAGGCTGCAATCCAAATGGCAGCGAGTGTACCAACCTCGATACCAAGCATGAGTTTTCTATTATTGATTGAGCGAACAAGTGAGAACACAAAATAAGAAACAAATCCCAGTACAAAATAGATGGCAGTGATTTGAAGGAATGGCGGATAGGTTCTTGGATCGAAAATTAAATAGCCGAGTAAATCACTAGCGATGCCCACAAGAGCACCATAGATTGGACCAAGTAAAATCGAAGCAAAAATGATTAAGGCTGGACCACAAAATGAGACACGCACAAAAGGTAAAGCTGGGATGTAATTAACGGCCACAACTTTTTGAAGAATTACCGCTAAAGCCATGAATAAACCGGCTAAGCAAATCTTCTGTATTTCTGTTAAATTTGTCTTAAATAACTTGATACGCATATTAACCTCATTTCAAGTTTTGTTTGATGTAAGCAGCGAACGCTAATGAACCAGTCACTAAGATAGCGTCATCTGGATAATTAACTAATAACTCATGGAGAGCTTCAAGAGCGTTTTCTTTAAATGAATAGTCTTCCAAATAAAGGAAATAGTCTTCTTCAGTTCTCGCTCTTTCATGAGGGAATGTTGTTAAGATAATGTCTTTGCTATATTCGCCTAAATAAGCAATCATTCTTTCGATATTTTTGTCTCTAAAACAGGCGAATAAAACGTGAATTTCACGATTTCCGACCACGTTTTGCAGAGATTTTGTTAAATTTAAGACACCTTCTGGGTTATGAGAACCATCAACCACTAATAAAGGAGAATCTTGGAGGATTTCCATTCTTACTGGCATGTAGGTATTAGCCAAACCAGCTTTGATAGATTCTTCACTAACCGGGAATGATTCGTTTAACTTTTTAACAACTTCTAAAGCGATACAAGCATCCTTAAGAGAGTATGTTGCAGCGGAATTAATTCTAAGATCAGAAAGTGTGCCATATGCAAAGTTAAAGCCTTTATTTTCATACACTACTTTTGCAGGTTCAACCGCCACGGATAATTGACATTCATTTTCTCTAGAAACTTCAACAATTGTGTTGATTGCTTCCTCGTCTAACATGCCTGTAATAACAGGAATTTCCTTCTTGATAATGCCTGCTTTTTGATATGCAATTTCACAAATTGAACGACCTAAAAATGCTGTGTGTTCAAGACTGATAGAAGTGATAACTGAAGCGATTGGAGTAAAGATATTTGTAGCGTCAATTTCGCCACCCATACCACATTCGATAATAGCAATATCACATTTGTTTTTAGCGAAATATGTGAAAGCGATAAATGTTTGGATTTCGAATGGTGATAGGGAATATTTATCGATTGTTTTTGCGTATTCATCAAGAATAGCAATCATCTCGTCATCAGTGATGTTTTGACCGTTAACATTAATCATTTCGTTAACAACTTCTAAATATGGAGAAGTGAATAAACCGACTTTATATCCTTGAGCGCGATAAATATTAGCAAGATAATTCGCAGTGCTACCTTTACCATTGCTACCCGCAATATGGATTGAAGGAACGGAATAAGAAAAACCGACTTTCTTTAGAAATGAGTCGAAGTTTTCTCTTTGGTATTCGCCATGTCCCACATTTTCAAAGTATGTTTTCAAATCTATCTTGCTCATATTAATCTTCTCCGTTTTTAATGCTGCGTTTAATGTCTCTTTGTTTGATGGTTTCACGCTTATCGTAAAGCTTTTTACCTTTTGCTAGGGCAATCTCCATTTTGGCTTTGCCTTTCTTCAAATATACGCGTGTAGGCACGATGGTGAATCCATCACGTTTGACTTTTTCTTCAAACCACTTAATTTCTTTCTTGTGAAGCAATAGCTTACGGGTTCTTAATGGATCGTGGTTGAAGATGTTTCCTTTATCGTATGGATTAATGTGCATGTTAAGAACTTCCATCTCCCCACCCCTAATCACGATGTAGGCGTCATTGAGCGAGCAGCCGTGTGTACGTAAGGACTTGATTTCAGTGCCCACTAAAACAAGACCACATTCTGTAAACTCACTTAAGAAGTAATTGAAATGTGCCTTCTTATTACTAGTAATAATTTTGATGCCAGTATCAGCCTTATTCATTTGGACCCTCACGAGAAACGTTTTGAAGCACCTTTGTTAATCCATCATCAAAGAATGCGTATAAGTGGTTGTTCTCTTTTTTGTAGAAAATAGAGAACGTAAACATATAGAAGAATACAACCATAGTTGTAAATAACAAGATTGAGAATAAATCAAAAGCAAAGATTGCTTGGAAGATAAGGCTCAAAGCAATACCCACCACTACAGATGATACGAATGGAATAAAGAATTCTTTTTCCATTGTTAATAGCTTGTTGCTGCTAGCCTTCTTGCTCATCTTAATTAGGATAATGAAGATGGTCACCAAAGCAATTATTGCCATGGAAATTAAGACAATGTATGCGACCAAAATAGGCGTAAATGTATAGAGAGAACGGATGGAGAATGAGGTACCTAACGCTACGATTAACGCTAATAAGAATGTGCCGACAAAATAAAGCACATCCCCTCTATGTGGCTTAACTAATGGAGCGTTTTGCTTTTGTACGTCTTTATTTAGCTCAACGAAATGCTTTTCTTTTGTGGCATTAACAACAGGTAAGAAGAACATTAATGTTAAATATGTACCTTCAATATTAGGAACAAATAACATTGTGGATTCTGTTGCACTGTGAGCTAATATACCAAGGAAGCAAATTCCATACATATAAGCGACACGGTATTGTTTATTCTTGTTTAATTTGACGATGCCGACGATGAACATTGATAGTAATGCGAAATAGAATAATAAGCCAAATAAACCATGTCTTAATGTGATTTCAACAATACCATTATGCGTACTTCTAGCAGGGAAGCCATTCGCTTGAGCGGCATAGTATTGCATAAAGGTGAAATTACCAGTTTTATATCCTAAACCGAAAACCAAGTCGATTGGATTCTTGCATAAAAGACCAAAAACTGATGCCCATATGCCCGTTCTTGATGTTAATGTGCCATAGTCTTTCCTGAAAATATGGATTTGTAAGAATGACCATAAGTTGACGAATAATGGCACCTTAAGACTAATCATCATTGCAAATAAACCAAACAAGGAAAGAAGAACACTGAAGTAGATGAATAATAACTTAGCAGCGTATCTTGTACGGACTTTAATTTTTGAAAGGATTTCGTATAAGGTGTAGGCAATGATAACAACCATGCCAATGTAAGCAGATGTCGTGGATGAAGAAAGAAGAATCATTATGTAGAAATGTATCATTAAAACGTAATAGAACACTCTGAATTTCTTCAAACTCAAAACGATACAGGTAAAGATAGCAACGAGCATAATGTTGCCCCAAACGTTTGAGTTATAAATAACGAATGATAAACCACTACCAACGTAAGTGTTATTAAAAATAGCAACGATGTCCTTAAACTCGATGACGATATCAGCAAGCGAACAGGCAAGCACACCTATGACATATACGAGTGCAAGCCACTTAAGCCACTTTTTAGAAATGGAATAGCGGTTAGCCACAAATAGAATTCCATATAAAACTGCACACCAAATAATAATTTGAAGAGTGACAGATATCTTTTCTGGAACGCTGAATGAAACAGTAACAATGTTATTAGCGGCATCAACGAATGTACGATCGCCTTGCCACCACACTGTCGCAATGGAAACTAGACAGAATATTGCAATAATTGGTAATAATATTTTGTCGAAAGTAATTCCGTTCTTTGTTCTTTCTCTAATGTAATAAACAACGAGTAAGAAAATGACGAACAATGAAAGCATGATTAAAGAATCAACGCTCATGCCTGCTAAGTGATCAGCGGAGAAAAACGCAAAATTTTCTGCTAGTAGGCAAGAAAAAACGATGATGAACCAAAATAGTACGTATGTGAGAGTAAATCTTAATTTTCCCATATAGATATTAAATAACGGTCTTTCACTGTCCCACGTGTATTATACACGTTAGACAGAAATTTGAATATATTTCTTTTCGTATACAGATAATTAACTATTCAAATACACAATTGTTATCAATCTTGCTATCATAAATGCATGGAAAACAAATACGAAACTTTACAAAAAATAATCAATGAAGCACGCCAAATTGTCGTCTTCACAGGAGCTGGTATCTCAGTGCCAAGTGGCATTCCTGATTTTAGAAGCGCAAATGGCATTTACAATCAAAAAACTAAATATCAAGCTTCTCCAGAAGAAATCATTTCTCATTCATTCTTCCAAAATTACACAGAAGAATTCTATGAGTTCTACAAAGATAAGATGTGCTATCCAAAAGCACTACCAAATGCTGCTCATAAATACTTTGCGGATTTAGAAAAGAAGGGTAAAAATGTTATTGTCGTAACACAAAACATTGATGGTCTTCATCAAAAAGCTGGTTCAAAGATTGTTTATGAATTACATGGCACTATTCATCAGAATTTTTGTACTAGATGTGGAAGATTATTTGGATTAGATTACGTCCTTAATTCTGAAGGCGTCCCTCACTGTGATAAATGTGGCGGAATCGTTAAGCCAAATGTTGTTTTATATGAAGAATCATTAGATGAAGATATTATTTCAAGATCAATCAACGCGATCATGACATGCGACGTGATGATTGTGATTGGAACTTCTTTAAAAGTCTATCCAGCAGCGGGCTTTATCCGTTACTTCAAAGGCCGTTATTTAGTGGTCATCAACAAAGAATCTACATCTTACGATAATATGTGTGATTTAGTCTTTAACGAAGACGTTATTAATGTCGTCAAAAACTTAAAATAATGAAAACGCTTATTTTTGACTTAGACGGCACTATCCTAGATACACTCATAGACTTGAAAAACGCTGTAAATCACGCGTTAAATTTTTATAATCTGCCTGAAAAGGACCTAGAATTCGTCAGAAAAGCCATCGGAAATGGCACAACTATACTAATTAAAAGATGCACCCCATCCACCTTATCTGATGAAGAAAGAAATAAAGTATTCGATGTATTCAAGTCCTACTATTTAGAACACTATGCTGATTACACAAAACCATATATCGGTATTAAAGAAATGCTCACCAAACTTAAGGGCAAAGCTACCCTAGCAGTGGTCTCCAACAAAGACAACGATTTAACCAATAAGATTATTAATAAAGAGTTCCCTGGTTTGTTTGATATTATCCAAGGTTCATATCTAGATCATCCTAAGAAACCAGACCCTTATCTTATTAATAAAATAATTAAGGAAAATAATATATATAAAGAAGATTGTTTATATATCGGTGACACTAATGTTGATAAAGAAAGTGCCACCAATGTTTCTCTACCATATCTACTAGTGAACTATGGGTATCGTACAAAGGAAGAATTAGAAAAAATGTGTCCAAACGACACAACTATTTCCTCTGTAGATGAACTATATAACCAACTATTAAAGTGGGTTAACTTATAGAGAAGCAATTCTTTTCTCAATAAAGGCCTCAACAGCGTCTCTTGGTTGGCTATAAGAAATAGCTAATTCATCAAGCAACATGTTTTTCGCATAATTAAGCATTTCTAAATCAACTGGTCCAAGTTTGATTTCATCATTCTCAGCCGCACCAATTTCATGATAGAAGAATAATTGACGATAAAGATATGCAATGTCTTTGACATCACCAGAAGATAGTCTCTTCTTATAAGCATCTCTTCTTTGCTTTGTGTTGGTATTGAAATCTTTACCAATCTTTTTAATTAGCCTTAATAATTCGTCAGCTTCTTTAACAGTCATGATATGACGAATAATGTTGTCGGCGGAATCTACTGGAACGTAGAATGTTTCACCACTAATACGATTTACGCGCACAAGAAAATATTCTTTGCCGTTCATTTCCTTGCTCCCAATAATTGTTGAGAGGCCTTCTCGGCAGTGGATCACTTCATTGTTCACACTAAAATCTGACATATACATTAATATTATGTCATTTTTTCAAATCTTTTGTAAGTTTGGAGTGAAAAAAGCTTACTAGAAAGATGATTTAAGTGGACAAGTTCTATTGAAGATTAAGTGTTCTTCTGTAGACAATTTATCAGTGCAGTAATAACCAGTTCTGATGAATTGGAAATGATCTAATGGTTTGGTGTCTTTTAAGGACGCTTCCACGAAACCTTCTAATTTAATTAATGAATTTGGATTTAATCTTTCAATGAATGATTGACCTT
>CAMZGG010000025.1 GCA_947306345.1 uncultured Caryophanales bacterium | reverse complement strand
AGAAGAAGCCACCTTAATTAAGAACATTTCCGGTATTGATGACTGTCTAACATACATAAATGGCCAAAGATTAAAACAAATATAACTCTTTATTGCATGCAGGTGCTTTTCTTTGCTAATATATTGTTAACAATATATGAATTACCAAAATGAATTAAATGAAAATCAATTTGAGGCTGTAACTACAGAAGCTCAACACGTCAGAATTATCGCTGGAGCGGGTTCAGGAAAGACTCGTGTTTTAACATATCGTATTTCTTACTTAATTAGTGAGATGGGCGTGGCTCCATGGAAAATCTTAGCGATTACTTTTACTAATAAAGTCGCTAATGAAATGAAATCTAGAGTGGACAAAATGTTCCCAGAAAAGAGCCAAGATTTAACAATTAGAACATTCCATAGTTTTGCGGCCTATTTCCTTCGTCATGAAATATCTATCCTTGGTTTCCCAGCTTCCTTCACAATCCTAGATGAAGAAGATCAAACCAAACTAGTTAAAGATATTGCTGCCACAATGGGCTTTAAACGTGGTGATAAAATCGTCGGTAAAGCCTTAGGTTATATCGGCAAACAAAAACTATTAGGTAAATATCCAGATGATATCAAAATCATCAAACCATCTTTCGAAGATGAAAAAACATGCTTAGAAATCTATCAAATCTACGAAGAAGAAAAGTATAAAAACTATTCCTTAGACTTTGATGATTTACTCTTACAAACAAACTATATCTTAGAAAACTATCCTGATATTCGTATTAAGTGGCAAGAAAGAATCGAACATATCTTAATTGATGAATTCCAAGACACTAACGATGTGGAATATAAGATGATTAACTTCCTTAAGAAACCATCCACCTCTTTATATGTCGTGGGTGATCCAGACCAAACAATTTATACCTGGAGAGGCGCTAATCAAAATATCATCTTAGATTTAAATAAACGTTACCTCGATATGATTACTATCGTTCTTGATAGAAACTATCGTAGTACACAAGCCATCTTAAATGCTGCCAATAAACTTATTGCTTATAACAAACTTAGGGTTACCAAGAACCTATATACAAAAGAAGTGGGTGGTGACGCTATAACAGTTAACTGTTCTCCTTCGGGCAGAATGGAAGCCGACTATGTCGCTAGAGAAATTAGAAGATTAAAGGACTATGGCGGCTATAACTATGCCGATATTGCTTTGCTATATCGTTCTAACTACATCACCATGGACTTTGAAGCAGCTTTAACTCGTTATCAAATTCCTTATAAAATCTTTGGTGGCACAAAGTTCTATCAAAGAAGAGAAATCAAAGACGTCTTAGCGTATTTCCATTTAATCGTGAATACGAAAGATGATATTTCTTTCTCTCGTGTTTTAAATGTTCCTAAAAGAGGCTTTGGTGAAACTTCTGAAAACTTACTCAAAACTGAAGCGGATGCCGCTAATAAATCCTTATATGAATATGTAAGAGACGTAGACCCAAAAGACAGTGAAATCAAACCATCTTTAATCAATGCTGCCAAAGGCATGGTTAAACTCATTGAAATCGCTAGAGAAGATATTCAAAAGAATGAAGAAGTTTTCTCCAAAATCTTAGAAGACATGATTTGGTCTACTGGTTATCAAGAATACTTAAGAAAAGAAGATGACGGTGATGAACGTATTGAAAACGTTAAAGCCTTATTTGAAGATATCCGTCACTATTTAAAGAACAATCCTTCATCTACATTTGATGAATACTTACAAAACATTGCCTTATTAAGCGCTCAAGATGAAATCATTGATGGTGATCATGTCACCTTAATGACAGTCCATACCGCTAAAGGTTTAGAATATCCAGTCGTCTTTGTTTTACGTTTCAACCAAGGCGTATTCCCAAATCAAAGAGCGATGATGGAAGGTGGCTATTTAGCCATGGAAGAAGAAAGAAGATTGGCCTATGTCGCTATGACTAGAGCCAAGAAGAAACTCTATCTTACCTTAGCGATGGATTTCTCTTATGTTATCCAAGGCAACTTAATTCCTTCTCAATTCTTAAAAGAATCTGGTAATGAAGTGGTGCAAAATAGAGACATTATGTTCCGTAGTGTCCCTCGTCCACAACAACAAAGACCGAAGGTCTACCATTTTGATGATGGCGATCATCTCGACTTTGAGCAAGAAAAGAAAACAAGTACACCAGTCTTTGATGATGTCAGAAATGACGTCGATGATTGGAAAGTTGGTGACATTGTTATCCATAAGAAATTGGGTAAAGGTGTTGTTGTAGCTTTAGAAGGCGATGATATTATTAAAGTGAATTTCGAAGAACATGGTGAAAAATCAATACTTGGAACACATCCTAGTGTTTCCAAAGGAGGACATGAAGCATGAGTGTCAAAGAAAGAATTGATGAAATAAGAAATTTATTAGAAAAGTATAACTACGAATACTATGTATTAGATAACCCATCAGTTACTGATGCGGAATATGACCGCCTCATGCAAGAATTAATCATGCTCGAAAATGAGCATCCTGAATTTCAGTCTCCTTTAAGCCCAAGCCAAAGAGTAGGTGGCATTGTCCAAGATAAATTTAAAGAAGTCACTCATAAAAGAATGATGCTTTCTTTAGCGAACGCATTTAATGAAGATGACTTAAGAGATTTCGATAAGAAAGTTAGAGAAATTACTGGATTAGATAAAGTCGTCTATATGGCAGAAATGAAGATTGATGGTTTAGGCATGTCCCTTGTCTACCACGGTAATTTAGAATACGCCGCTACTAGAGGTAATGGTGTTACTGGTGAAGATGTCACAGCGAATGTTATCACTATTAAATCAATCCCATCCCGCATAAACACTAATGAAGACTTTGAAATTAGAGGCGAAGTTTTCATGCCTAAAAAGTCACTCGAAAGACTTAACAAAGAAAGAGAACAAACTGGTGAACCATTGTTCGCTAACGCAAGAAACGCTGCCGCTGGTAGTATTAGACAACTCGATAGTGGTATTGCTGCTTCTCGTGGTTTAGATGCTTTCTGGTATTATTTTGTCAACGCTAGTGATTTTGGCATTAGATACCACAGTGAAGCCCTCAAGATGGCGGATTCCCTTGGTTTTAAAACCAATCCTGAAAGAAGATTATGTAACGGCATTGAAGAAGTGCTCAAATACGTCGAAGAATATACCGAAAAGAGAAGCTCTCTTGCTTATGATATCGATGGTATTGTCATCAAAGTTGATGATATGAGTTTATATGATAAGTTAGGTTACACCGCGAAGACCCCAAGATGGGCCATCGCTTATAAATTCCCACCTGAAGAAGTTATTACTAAACTTGAAGATATTATCTTCACAGTTGGTAGAACTGGTAAGATTACCCCTAACGCTGTTTTAACTCCTGTTAGAGTAGCGGGTTCAGTCGTTCAAAGAGCAACTCTCCATAATGAAGATTTCATTACTGAAAAGGATTTAAAAGTTGGCGATTATGTCGTTATCCGTAAAGCGGGTGACGTTATTCCAGAAGTTGTCCGTCCAGTCAAAGAAAGAAGGACGGGTACCGAAATTCCGTTCGTAATGATTAATAATTGCCCAGTATGTGGCATGCCTTTAATTAGAAAAGATGCGATGCATTTCTGCTGCAATCCGCATTGTGACGCTAGACAAATTGAATCCATCATTCACTTCTCCTCAAGAGAAGCAATGGATATCGAAGGTTTAGGTGAAAGAGTAGCGGAACAATTCTTTAATCAAGGTTTCTTTAGAAACGTCAAAGAAATCTATACTCTCGCTGATCATCGTGATGAAATCATCTCCTTAGATGGTTGGCAAGCTAAATCCGTTGATAACTTAATCAATGCGATTGAAAAGAGTAAAGAAAACTCCCTAGAAAGAGTGTTGTTCGGTTTAGGCATCAAAGAAGTTGGTGTTAAGATGGCCAAAACTCTTGCTAGAAAATATATGAATATTGATAACTTAATTGCTGCGAGTGAAGAAGAGTTATTAGAAATCGCTGATGTTGGTCCAGTAGTGGCCTCAAGTATTGTTAATTTCTTCGCTGATGAAAGAAACATTGAAACAATTAATGCTCTTAAGGAACAACACGTTAACTTCAACTATTTAGGTAGTACCGCTAAGGCAGCGGATTCCTATTTCTCCGGTAAGACAGTAGTGTTAACTGGTACCTTAATGAAATATGGCAGAAAAGAAGCGACTGAAATCTTGGAAAGCTTAGGCGCTAAAGTGACAGGTTCTGTAAGTAAAGCCACTGATGTAGTTATCGCTGGTGCTGAAGCTGGTTCTAAACTTGATAAAGCTCAAGCTTTAGGCATCACAGTCTTGAACGAAGAAGAATTCCTAGAATTATTAAAATAAAATGAAAAAAGTCAGTCAAAAGACGCTTTTAGAAGCAGCACATAATTTAATGTTTGATATTGACGATATCGAACTAGAAGTCTTAACTGAAGAATACGCTGATATCTTAGAAGCGATCAACCACATGCAAACCATTCCTAATATTGACCATGTTAAAGCCATGGTCTTTCCTTATGAACTAGTGACTGACTATCTTAGAGAAGATGTCGTAGATACTCCTTTAAGTCAAGAAGAAGCCTTAAAGAATGCTACTAAAGTAGAGGAAGGACAAATTGTCATTCCAAAGGTGGTGAAATAATGGAGTATCTAGATAAAAACATCTATGAGATCCATGAGGCCTTAGCTAATAAAAAGGTCACACCTTTAGATTTGGTAAAAGAAGCCTTAGACAAGATTAAAAATGACACTAATAATGCCTTTGAATATGTCTATGAAAAAGAAGCTATCAAATTAGCGGAAGAATTATCCAAGCAAGAAGTAGAAGTGGATAATCCTTTATGGGGCATACCTTTTGCTATTAAAGATAACTTTTCTACGAAAGATATTCCCACAACCGCTTCTTCTAAATTATTAGAAGGATACCTTCCTCCATTTGATGCAGAAGTATATACAAGGTTATTAAATAAAAAAGCCATTCCAATCGCTAAAACCACTCTTGATGAATTAGCAATGGGTGGAACAGGCAGTAGTGGTCACCTTGGTAAAACATTTAATCCTTGGGATAAGAGCAAGACAAGAATGATTGGTGGTTCATCCTGTGGTAGTGCGGCTGCATGCGCTGCGGGCATTGTACCTTTCGCTATTGGTAGCGATACCGGCGATAGCGTGCGTAAGCCTGCTTCCTATAGTGCACTCGTGGGCTTTAAACCAACCTGGGGAAGAATCTCTAGATTTGGTTTATTTCCATTTGCCCCTTCTTTAGATACGGTGGCTTACTTTACTAGAAACGTAAAAGACAGTGCCTTGCTATTAAATGTCTTAGGTGGGCACGATATCAAAGACACAACATCCTCATCTATACCAATTGAAGATTATCAAAGTCTTAAAGACAAACCATATAAAGCCACGATCATTAAAGAAATCTATGATGATTTGAAAGATAAAACCATTAAAGATGCTTTTGATAAGTTAGTAAGCGAACTTAAACAAAAAGGCTACAAAATCAATACCGTCTCCATCGGTTTTGACCTCGCTAAAGCTATTTATTCATGTTATTACATCATCTCCAGTGCGGAAGCTACAAGTAACAACGCTAATCTGGATGGCATCAAATTTGGTGTCAATAAAGAGGCTGAAACATATGAAGAAATGCTCTTTAAAGTTAGAACAGAAGGTTTCTCTGATCGTATTAGAAGAAGATTTGTGATCGGTTCTATTTCATTATTAGAAGAAAACCAACAAGAAATCTATTTAAGAGCGTTACGTTGTAGAAGAGTCATAGTGGAAACATTTAATAAGATTCTTGAAAGCAGTGATGCAATTATTTTACCTGCTTCACCAACAATTGCCCCTTTATTTGGGGATGATATTCCAAAGAAATCATTCGCGAAGGACGCAATGATATCTGATAACTATTTAGCATTCGCTAATTTGGGTGGCTATCCATCAATTACATTGCCATTAGGCTTTGAAGATGAAATGCCATTTGGCGTGAATATTACTAGCCATCATTTCACTGAGGCTAAGCTACTTAAGATTGCCCAGACAGTGGAACAAATAACAGGCTTAAAGGACCTATCTAAGAAATAGTATGAGTTACGAAGCAATTATTGGTTTAGAAATCCATCTACAATTACTTAGTGAATCTAAGCTTTTCACTGCGGCACCAACTACTTATGGCAAAGCCCCTAATAGTAATGTCTTGCCTTTAGATATGGCCTTCCCTGGCGCTATGCCTGTTCTTAATAAGAAGTGTGTTATCTCTGCTATTAGAATGGTTAATGCTCTTCATATGGAATTAGATAGATTAATTAGATTTGATAGAAAGAACTACTTCTATAGTGATTTAGCCAAAGGTTATCAACTTACACAGTTCTATCATCCAATTGGTAAAAGTGGTCATCTTGCGATTAACGTAAACGATGGTATTAAGATTATTCGTATTAACCATTTACACATGGAAGAAGACTCCGCTAAACAAATCCATGTTGGTAATAAAACATTATTGGACTTTAACCGTTCTGGTATGGGTTTAATTGAAATAGTTACTGATCCAGATATTGGAAATGGCAAAGAAGCCAGAATCTTCTTAGAAGATATTAGAGATATTGCAGTTTCTTTAGGCGTTAGTAATGGCCGTTTACAAGAAGGCTCCATGAGAGTGGATGTTAATGTCTCTTTAATGGTGAATGGAGTAAATGGCGAAATCGTTGAACTCAAGAACCTCAACGGCTTTAAAAACGTTGAAAAAGCTATTAATAGTGAAATCAAACGTCAAAAAGAAATCGTTAGTAGTGGTAAATCTGTTAAACCAGAAACAAGAAGATATGATGAAGATAAAAACGTCACCGTCTTCATGAGAAAGAAAAACACTAAGATTGATTATAAATATTTCCAAGACGCCACAATCGCGCCTATTAGAATTAGCCAAGAATTAATCGATGAAGCGCTCAGCTATAAGCCAAAAAAGAAAATCTCTTTAGACTTCTTACTTCCTGAAACATTAGATGAGATTAATAACGATTCTTATCTTTCTCATTTATTCACCTTATTAAAGGAAGAAGACCTCGCTACACTCAAGGTTAGTAATTTTGTCTTAACCCGTGTCAGAAACGAAATTAAGCGACACGGTAGTGATAATCTCTTACAAGTTGAAGAAGAATTGATTAAATTATTACATCTCTATGAAGACTCTGATTTAACTTATAAACAAGCCTCAATTATCTATAAACAGTTATTAGAAACTCGTGATAGTGTAGCCACTCTAATAGATAAGAATAACTTCAATGATGATTACGATAACAAAGAATTATCGTCAATCATTGACGAAATTTTGGTAAAATATAAATCTGCGGTGTATGATTACAAAGCCGGCAAGAATAAAGCCTTGAATTATCTTCTTGGTCAAATCTATAAAGAAACAAACAACAAAGTTGATTCATTAAAAATAAAAGATCTACTCTTAATGAAACTGGAGGAAAAATAATATGGCAGTATTAGTCACAGGTGGAACAGGATATATCGGTTCCCATACAGTCGTTGAATTATTAAATAATGGTTATGATGTGGTTATCGTTGATAACTTCATTAACTCAAAACCAGAAGTCTTAAATCGTATTTATCAAATCACTGGTAAGAAACCAAGATTCTATGAAGTTGATGTCACCAAATACGATGACTTAAAAGAAGTCTTTAAAAAAGAAAAGATTACTGACATTATCCACTTCGCTGGTTTAAAGAGCGTTGCGGAATCTGTGGAAAAACCACAGTTATATATTGATAACAACATTGGTAGCAGTAAAGTCTTGTTAAGACTTATGTCTGAATTTGGTGTTAATAATATTGTCTTCTCAAGTAGTGCGACAGTATACGGCGTCCCAGATCACGTTCCTCTTAAAGAAAGCGATAAAGTTGGTGGTTGTACCAACCCATATGGTCAAACTAAATTAGATATCGAATATCTTTTAAAAGATTATGCGAAAGAACATAAGGAAGCCAATATCGCTATCTTAAGATACTTCAACCCAATCGGCGCTCATGAAAGCGGCTTAATTGGTGAAGATCCAAACGGTATTCCAAATAACTTAATGCCATATATCACTCAAGTCGCAGTGGGTAAACGTCCTCACTTAAATGTATACGGCGATGACTATAAAACAGTGGATGGCACAGGTGTTAGAGACTATATCCATGTTGTGGATTTAGCGCATGGTCATTTATGTGCTTTAAGAAAGTTAGAAGAAAAACCAGGATTAGTTATCTATAACTTAGGTACTGGCAAAGGCACAAGTGTTCTTGAATTAGTCCACGCTTTTGAAAAGGCTAATAACACGAAACTTCCATACGTTATCTGCCCAAGACGTCCTGGCGATGTTGATGAAAACTATGCGGAAGTATCTAAAGCATGGGAAGAAATGCATTTCAAAACAAAACTTAATATTGAAGATGCTTGTCGTGATTCCTGGAGATGGCAATCCAAGAACCCAAACGGCTACGATAAGTAAATTACTTATCACGCGCTTGTAGCTCAGCTGGATAGAGCGCTTCCCTCCTAAGGAAGAAGTCGGGCGTTCAAATCGTCTCAAGCGCGCCAATATATTAGAAAGGTGGTTATCACCTTTTCTTTTTGCAAAAATACAAATTAATTGTTGTCTAACAAATGAATTAATGTATAATAAATATCGCACTGTGGGTCCGTAGCTCACCTGGGAGAGCGCCTCCATGGCATGGAGGAGGTAGCGAGTTCGATCCTCGTCGGATCCACCATAAATGCACGCTACCCGATAATTATATGTCGGGTTAAGATAGCAAAAATCCTGAGTTGAATCAGGATTTTTTCTCTCTAGAAGATTGTTTGTAGTCGAGATATTTTAAAAACACTTCTTCGACATCTGCGTCGCTTATCTCGTAATCATGTGGCTTATGGCAAATCCACGCATAATACCAAGTAATGGCTCTAACAAATGAGTATATAACATCCTCAATGTTGCAATGCTCTGTTCTAACTGGCAAATATATTATAGGAAGCTTGTCTTGCTTATTAAAATTCGGATACTCATTAATACTTTCATAATGGAATAAATAATAAGCGTGTTTGTGATTCCTTTGCAATAGAAAATGATTGTAACAAAAGTCCACCTGCAATTTTACAGGGATGGAATAGTTTGCTTGAACCCATTTCAAAAAGGAATTAATCTCTCTTTTTGTTGAGAGCGGAACTCTTTCATCAAACCAGCAATCAAAACCAGGTTTTACACTTTTGCTAACGTTTAAATTAACTTGTTTTGCTTCTTCCCAAATATTCATATTGTTATTATAACAAACACATTCAGTTTATTTGACAATATATCTTTTAAAAGCTTGGATGATGAATTTTCTTAAATTCAATTAAAATCTTAAAAAATTCATTTTCTTAAAATGTTTGACTGATATTCAAAATTCAATAGTGGTGGAAGTTTTTCACACCAGTGTAATGAAGTGCTTAAGATTGAGCCCTAACCATCTATAACATAGGAACATCCAAGCATGTACAGACTCAATATGAAGTCCCTATTACTCTCAAAACCAGAAATAAAACGTGTCAGCCAGTAGTATTGACACGTTAATATAAGAGGTAGCGGGTAATTATTGGTACGCTTCGGATCCACCAAAACAGTAAAATAGTCCTGAGTAATTCTCAGGATTTTTTATTATAATTGTTCTAAGAAAATATTTTTATTCATTTTCCTTTTTCTAATCGTCTTAACTTATGAAAGCTGCTTTCAAAATGAACGTGACCAACAAGACTGCTAAATTAAGCTGGACATACTTATCAATGGAGAATGATATCTATCGTTATCAAATTTCATTTAGTGAAAGTGGCTATTCATACTACATCTTTTCTTTATATATTTTCAGTTTTGAATTTGATGCCGCGATTGATGTGTCACCAATAGTAGAACCAATCATCGAATAATTATATTCCAACAATCAAAAAGACCTGTTATTTCCAGGTCTTTTTTTGTTACAATTAAGCCAGTTTGGAGATTTGATATGAAAACTCAAGGTAGTAAAATTGGTGGCATTATTATGATTGTTATGGGCTCTATATTTGCAGCGCTTTTTCTAGGTATTGCTATTTATAATAGCTCTATAATGTCTGATGTTTCATCTTCTGAATGGCCTGGTAATCCTTATGGTTCTGAACCACACATAGAGATGGCGAAGTTTTCAATTATCTTAGGATTATTCTTTGCAACACTTATATGCATAGCGGTTATTGTTCTCGGTGTTTTTACCTTAAAAAGAGGTGTGGCTAATCAAAAAGTTGTCAAAACTGGTAGACCTTCGACATGCATTGTTGAGGATCTTAGAAGTCATCACTTCCGTCATGGTGGTTGGACTTATCAACTGATTGTCTCTTATAAGGATGATAATGGTGACTCTCAAAAATATTCCACTCAAATATCTAGATATGACTATGAAGATTTAAGAAGAGGTATGAAACTTGAATGCCTAGTTGCAGGAGAAGAGTGCTATATCGATATTAACAACATTAAAGTAGTGGAAGAATAAATTAATAAAAAAGCACCAGTGTGCTCTTTTATTTAACAATGTAGTTATTTTCGTATTCGCTTGGAACTTTTATCTCAACGTTATCGTCATATTTGACAATGACTTGACCACAGCTCTCGTTACCATATGTGGTTCTCCAAGTTGCATCCCATTTGGCTAATTGGCCGTTTTTATATTGACCTGTATAACGTAAATAATATTGAGATTCGCTATCGTCATCAGGTACTTTTCCATCTTCACCATAGCCGTGATAGTATTTGAAGTAATCATTGCCATTTGAGTATAGTTCGGAGAACGCTCCATCATATCCTTTAGTAAATTCATCTACTTTATTCACTGTTTGGAATATTTCACTGATACTCATGTAGCATCTTGCGTATTCCGTAGAGAACGATACTGTACTTTCACCATGTCCTTCTTCATGCATATAGTATTGGAATGGATCAGACTTCTTTTCGCGATATTTAATCCATTCACGCATTACGCCTTTACCATCGTCCACAAGATATCCTTCGCAATATCTATCACTTGGTTGGCCATAAGAAAGGATACCTTCTTGACGGAAATATGCTTCCCCAGTAGTGGTGTTGCGTTTTAAAGCGAACTTCATCTTAATAGTTTGTTTCTTTTCGCCTTTACCTGAATTCATGATATGAACAACTTCAATATCGGTGTATTCATTCAAGGCGTTATGACCTTTAATTTCTTTAATTTGATCTTCCGCTTCCGCTAAAGTGACTTTCTTAACTTCACCTTTAATTTCAATATCATATGCGTTTGAGCACTGACAGCCAGTTTGATCTGCGTTACATGCACATAAGATAACCGCTGGAATCATTGCGAGTATTTTTAACTTTTTCATAATTGTGACCTCTAATTATTAGACACTATGAACAATATAAACTGCTAATGAAGTTTTTTCATTATTTATCGTGAGTTTATCTAACAAAAACTAACAAAGTGAAACATAGCACTATAAAAGCCATTTGTTGAAACAAAGTCTTGGTACACTTACAATATAGATATGCTCGATAATGTTAAAAGATTTGACATGAAGAAGCCGCCTACTAGGCAGAAGCTTCGTTTTTTAATGAAAATTATTGCGGGCATAACCACTAGTAAGCAAGGTCAAATTATTCACAAAGTGAATATGGAAGGTATTAAACCTCCATATATCTTAATGGGAAACCACAATTCCTATTATGATTTAATGGTGCTTGAAAAAGCTATATTACCTAACCGCTGCAACTACATTGTTGCGATTGATGGATTTATTGGAAGAGAAGGATTACTCCGCTCCATCGGTGGTATTTGTAAAAGAAAATTCACTAATGATGTGAACCTACTTAGACAAATCCGTAAAGTCATCAATAATGGTGACATTATGGTTATTTATCCAGAAGCTAGATATTCATTATGTGGCACTAAAGCGATAGTACCTAAAAGTAATGCTGCTTTAGCAAAAGCTTTTAAAGCTCCGTTAGTGACTCTTACTACACATGGTGATCACATTGTTGAACCTTTCTATAATCCAAAAAGAAGAAAGATTAAAGGACTAGAAGCCACATTAGAATGCATTGCCACTAAAGAAGAAGTAGAAAAGTTATCTGTGGATGAATTAGATGCACGTTTACAAAAAGCATTAGAATACGATGATTATGCTTGGCTCAGAGATAGTGGTATTCTCCTTAAAGATAAAGATAGAGCCAAAAACTTGCACAAAGTCTTATATCAATGTCCACACTGTGGTGCGGAATATGAAATGAGTAGTGAAGGTACTCAAATTAAGTGTAATCACTGTGGTAAAACGTACGAAATGGACGAACACGGGGTATTAAAAGCTCTAGAAGGAGAGACTGAATTCCCGCATATTCCTGATTGGTATGAATGGGAAAGAAGTAATGTTAGAAAAGAAGTTAGAGAAGGTAAATATCACTTCGAATGCCCAGTAAGAGTGGATGCGCTTCCTAACGCCAAAGGCTATATTGATTTAGGCATGGGTACACTCGTACACGATATGAATGGCTTTACCTTGAGAGGTAGATATCAAGATGAAGACTATAAAGTTACTTTATTAGCTAAAGATCACTATAGTGTGCATATTGAATATGAATATCTAGGTAAATTTGGTGATTGTGTTGATCTAAATACACTTAATGACACCTTCTATGTCTATCCAAAATGTGAAAAGTTCTCCGTTACTAAGATGTCATTAGCGTGTGAAGAACTATATAAGTATTTAAATAATGAAGACTAATCACTTTGAAAAATATTAAAAAACAACTATAGTAGTGGTATGAAACGTTTAGAATCTCAAGAAGACTATTTAGAAAAGATCTTACAAATCTCTAAAGAAAAAGACAACGTTCACGCGATTGATATCGCGCGCGGTTTATCTTTTTCTAAACCATCTGTCTCCGTAGCGATGAATAAGCTAAAAGAGCAAGGCTATATCGAAATCAATGATAAAGGTGAAATCACCTTAACCCCATCTGGCTTAGCGATTGCCGAAAAAACCTTAGAAAAACATACAATCTTAACTGAAATGCTTGTCTATCTCGGTGTAGATGAAGAAACCGCGAGAGAAGATGCCTGTAAGATGGAACATGATATCTCTGATAAGACTTGGGAAGCCATCAAAGGTCATTTCAAAGCTAAAAAATAAAACATTTATTGAAAATAAAGTAGAAAGAGTTAGTTAATGCTAACTTTTTTCTTTACACCCGTAAATATAGGTATATAATAGTTGCAGTTAGTTTAGACTAACCAAGGAGGAAACGTTATGCCAATTGCCTTAGCCCCATTAGACACCGATATGAGAGTGGTGAGAATTCTTGTTGATGAGAAAACCAAGAAACATCTCGAAAGTTTAGGTATTTTAGTTAATTCCTCCATCAAAATTATTTCTTCCGTTAATGGTGGTGTTGTCGTCGCTGTTAAGGAAGGAAGGCTAGCGTTAGATCGTTCTATCGCTAGCAAAATTCTAGTGGCGTAGAAAGGAAGGAATTTATGCTTAAAAAACTAGACCAATTTAAAATAGGCGAGACTGGCCTAATTAAGAAAGTTGAAGGTGAAGGACGCCTTCGTAGAAGACTATTTGATATGGGTGTGACCCCAGGAGCAACAGTTTATCTACGTAAAAAAGCTCCCCTAGGAGATCCTCTTGAAGTCACAATTAGAGGCTATGAATTGACACTTCGTAAAACCGAAGCCCAATTAGTGGTCCTAGAAGTGGAGGAGAAGAAATAATGAAACGTTTCGCTCTTATAGGTAATCCTAACTGTGGTAAAACCACTTTATTTAATAACCTTACAGGTAGCACCGCCCATGTTGGTAACTGGCCAGGTGTCACTGTTGAAAAGAAAGATGGTCTATATAAGAAATTAGAGGAATCTATTTCTATTATCGACTTACCTGGTATTTATTCTTTATCTCCATATACAAGTGAAGAAGTTATTTCTAGAAACTATATTCTTGATGAGAAACCAGATTGTGTCATCAACATTGTTGACGCGACTAACTTAGAAAGAAACTTATACTTAACTACACAATTATTAGAAATTGATGTCCCTGTTGTTATCGCTGTTAACATGATGGACGTCTTAGAAAAAGCCGGTGATTCTTTAGATAAAAAGATCTTAGAAGAAAAGCTTGGCGTTCCAGTCGTAAAGATCAGTGCTCTTGAAGAAAATAATCTAAAAGAATTAATGGAAGTGGCCTATGAAGCCAGTAAGTCACCTAGAGAAGGTACATCTATTATTTATAACAAAGATTTAAAACACCTCATTGGCGATGTGCAAATTGCTTTTAAGCATAAACTAGTGGGTAATCCATTATTCCACGCTATTAAATTAGTGGAGAATGATGAGATTGAAAAAGAAATGCATCAAGATCTTCTCCCAATGGTGGAAGACTTCAAACAAACATTTAACGATGAAACATTCGGTGATGATATTGAAGCTATCATCGCTGATGAAAGATATAACTATATTGCGAGTAACTTCGCTAAAGCTATTACCCGTCATAAAGAAGAATCTAATAAGAAAGTTAAAAATACCGTATCAGACTATATCGATAAGGTCTTAACACATAAGGTGTTCGGTTTATTAATCTTTGCAGCCACCTTATTCTTAGTGTTCCACCTTACTTTCTCTGAAAACTTCTTATTCTTCGGTGGCTTATTTGCGAATGTTGCTCCTTCCTTTGAAGGAACTATCTATGAAGGATTATTATGGACTGACGCAGGTATTAATTCACCAGGTGTTATCCTATTTAACTTCTTTGATATGTCGTTCTCCACGATTACAGAAGCGGCCTCTAATGGCTTAACTGCGGCTTTAGGAGAAGGACACTGGTTAACCGGATTCTTATGTGATGGTGTATTAACTGGTTTATTCGCTATCTTAGGATTCTTGCCACAAATCTTAGTATTGTTCTTATTCTTCTCTATTATGGAAGATACTGGATATATGGCACGTGTGGCCTTTATCTTAGATAGAATCTTCCGTAAGTTTGGTTTATCTGGTAGAGCCTTTATCCCAATGATTATGGGCTTTGGTTGTTCTGTTCCAGCGATGATTAATACAAGAACACTCGCGGATGAAAATGAAAAAGTCTCCACAATTAGAGTCATTCCATTCTTCTCCTGTGGCGCTAAGCTTCCAATCTTAGTAGCTATCGCTGGTGGTATCTCTAATGCCTTTGGTTTCCAATATGTTGATTTAATTACATACTCTATGTATGTCTTAGGTATTATCGTTGCTATTGTCTCAGTCTTAATCTTAAGAAATACCACACTTAAAGGTGATGCAGCGCCATTTATTATGGAATTACCACAATATCACTGGCCACAATTTAAATCTCTTATGATTCACCTTTGGGATAAAGCCAAACACTTCGTTAAGAAAGCGTTCACAATCATCTTAGCCTCCACAATTGTGATTTGGTTCTTATCTAACTTTGGTTGGAACTGGCAACTTGTCGGTGCTGATAACATGCAAGAATCGATCTTAGCCTCGATTGGTATGTTTATCCAACCATTATTCACTCCATTAGGCTTTGGTGCTCAATTAACTTCAATTGGTTGGGTTTTCGCTGTGGCCGCTATTACTGGCTTAATTGCTAAAGAAAACGTTATCGCGACATTCATCACTTTAGGTGCTGTTGCGGTTGCTTATCTTAACAGTGGTGCGGTTGATCCAGAAATTATCGCTCTTATTGAAGAAGATGAAGAAGGTGTTGAAGCGGTTGTACAAATGATTAACGCCACAGGTATTACATGGCAAGGCTGTATCTCCTTTATTGCCTTCAACATGTTAACAATCCCATGCTTCGCGGCATGTGCTACCGCAAAAGGTGAACTCAAGAAAGGTACATTCAAATACACCTTGTTGTTCTGGGTTATTGCTTCATTCTTAGGCGCAGGATTCACATATGCACTCTTATCCTGTTTTAGCTTAAGTTCTTTAGCCTGGGCATTACCAGTCACTCTTGGCTTAGCTATCGCCTTAGTAGTGGTCTTTATCACCATCTTCCGTATTAAGAAGAGAAATGCTGTGAGGGCTTAATATGTTTACTAATCCTAATACACTTTGGATTGAGATATTAGTAGTTGCCCTAACGGTAGCGTTCTTAGCCACGATTATCGGTGTTTATATTTACCGTAAAGCCAAAGGCTTACCAACTGGTGAATGCGCTTGTTGTCATAAAGGTACCAAGAAGCTCCTAAATGAGTATCATAAATCGTGTTGCTGTAAAAAATAGCCAACTATAGCAACAACTTAAAAACCTGGATTTCTCCCCAGGTTTTTTCTTATGAAAAAAGCACCTTAATAGGTGCAATAGTTAATAATTGGCTGGGGTGACTGGGATCGAACCAGTGAATGGTGAATTCAGAGTCCACTGCCT
>CAMZGG010000024.1 GCA_947306345.1 uncultured Caryophanales bacterium | reverse complement strand
CGGCGATGTTAACGTCATCCAAGGCGAAAATACATTCGTTATCGAATTCGCCGAAAGAGCTCCAGCTCTTGATGCATTCAGATTCATTCCAAAGAACTAATTAAAGAATAATCAAGACAACTAGACCTCTCTTCAAGGGAGGTCTTTTTTTCTTCGCTTTATCGGTGAAAAATATAATTTATCTATTCACACGCTATTGTCTTTAGTTATAATGTCATTAACAAAGAGTTTGTTTAATATACGCATTCGTTAGAAGTGTTTTTTTAGCAAATTCAAATCATTTTTAATAAAAAGAGAAAGGAATTTTAAAAATGAAAATGACCAAAGTTTTTCTACCATTTTTTGCGTTGGCAATGATGTGCGGAGTCATCGGCTGTAACCAAAGTGGTGGAAATAATTCATCTAACGCTCCAATTTCATCAAAAAGCAGTATTCCTGCAAAACCAAAGATCGTTGTCAGTGCGGCTGATAACAAAACAACATTAGACATCGAAGACAAAGTGCAATTAAGCGCTAAAGAAGGCGATGCTGCTCTTGAAGGTGTTACCTGGACTAGTAGTGATGCAACAATTGCTTCAGTTTCTGAAGCAGGCTTAGTTACCGCTCTTAAGAAAGGCTCAGCGACAATTACCGCTTCTAAAGATGGTTTCGATGCCGGAAAAATTACCATCAATGTTAATGGTGCGGACATCATTGTCCAAGTTGAAAGTGGTACAAGTGAAGGCAGCGTCATCACCTTCAAAGAATCACACAACGTTGATACCGATATGGTTGACCAATGGCCATCACAAGCTGTTTTAACACTCTCATTCGAAGTTAAAAAAGCTGGTAATTATGAATTCTACATTTCTTGTAGAGCGCACGGTGGTTATCAATCTGAAAATACCGATGTCTTCGCGGATGTCTTAGAAGTGAAGATCAATGACGCTGCTGTGACATTAAGCGGCCAAGCCCAAGGCGGTACATTCACTGACTATAAAGCAGGTGAAGTTGCCCTTGTTGCTGGTCCTAATACCATGACCGTGAAGAGTCTTGCCGCGGATAATGAAAATCCAACAATCGACTTCTTCATGTTCTCACCAAAAGCCTAATCGCTAAATAATACCAATTAGACCTCTCTTATGGGAGGTCTTTTTCTATATAATCATTGAAATTTCTTCCCTTTATTCATAAAATGAATATGACAAGTGATTTATTAGTATGAAACAAATACATGATGTTTTAATTATAGGTGCAGGTGTGACCGGCACTATGATTGCACGTGAATTAAGCAAATATAAATTAGATGCCGTGATCATTGATAAAAGCAATGATGCTGGTAATTTAACTAGTTCCGCTAACAGTGCAATCATCCATTCTGGTTATGATCCAGAACCAGGTACAAACAAAGCTAAATTCAACGTCTTAGGTAATAAGATGTATCCACAAATTGTTAAAGACCTCGATGTCGAATACATTCCGTGTGGTTCTTTGACTATTGCCTTAGAAGAAGAGCAATTAGAAATCTTAAAAGACTTAAAAGAGCGCTCAAGAATAAACGGTGTTGAAGTTAAACTTCTTAGTAAAGAAGAAGTATTGAAATTAGAACCAAATATCAATCCTGAAGTTAAAGGTGCTTTATATGCGCCTACCGCAGGTGTTATTGACCCATTTAATCTTGTTGTTCATGCCATGGAAAACGCCATTGATAATGGTGTAGCTTTCTTAAGAAATCACGAAGTCAAAGATATTAAAAAAGAAAACGACTACTTTGTAGTCAAAACTAATAAAGAAGATTTATATGCGCGCGTAGTAATTAACGCTGCGGGTGTTAAAGCTGATAAGATTGCCTCTATGATTGAAGACATCGATTGGGCTATCACCCCTAGAAAAGGTGAATACTACTTATTAGACCACTATAAAGAAGGACTAGTTAATAGAACAATATTCCCATTACCAAGTAAGAAAGGTAAAGGTATCTTAGTGTCTATTACTTCCTCAGGTAACTATATCGTTGGTCCAAGTAGTGAATTTGCTAATCCTGATGACGTTAGTACTGACGCTCCAACATTAGCGAATATTAAAGCATCAGCATCCTTAATGGTGCCTTCTATTCCATTTAAAGAAACAATCAGAGTCTTCTCTGGCTTAAGAGCGACATGCACTCGTCACGATTTTATCGTGGAACCAGCGAAGAGTGAGAGAAATTTCATCAATGTCGCGGGTATTGAATCCCCTGGTTTTGTGAGTGCTCCTGCTATCGCAGAGTATGTTGTTAACGAATTAGTTAAACCAGTCTTGAAGTTAGAAAAGAACCCTAACTTTAATCCAAAAGTTAAACCATATCATAGAATGCATTACTTAAGCGAAGAGCAACAAAACCAAGCTATTAAAGAGAATAGTGACTTTGGTGAAATCGTTTGTAACTGTGAACATATCTCCTTAGGAGAAATCAAAGAAGCCTTAGCAAGAAGCTGTCCTCCAGTTTCTATTAAAGGTGTGAAGAGAAGAACAAGAGCGGGCTTTGGCAGATGCCAAGGTGGTTTCTGCCAACCTAAGATTCTCTTATTACTCGCTAAACACTATGGTGTTTCTCCAACAAAGATTCCATTAAATGAAGATGGTAGTTACATCATTGATCACTTAATCAAGGAGGCCAAATAATTATGAGACAAATTGATTTAGTGGTTATTGGTAGTGGCGCAGCTGGTATGGCTGCGGCCATTGAAGCTAAAAAGAACGGGGTTAATGATTTATTAATCTTAGAGAAAGACGACAAACTTGGTGGTATCTTAAACCAATGTATTCATAATGGTTTTGGTCTAACTGAATTTAAAGAAGAACTCACTGGTCCAGAATACTTACAAAGATTCGTCGACGAAGTTAAACGTCTAGAAATTCCATATAAGTTAAACGCTCAAGTCACAGACTTGACCAACGATAAAGTCTTAACATATTCTTCTAAAGAAGATGGCTTAGTTAAATTACAGGCTAAAGCTATTATTATGGCTACAGGCTGCTATGAAAGAAACGCTGGTGCGATTATGCTTCCAGGTGATAGATGTAGCGGCGTTATTACCGCTGGTACAGCGCAACGTTATTTAAACATTAACGGCTTAATGGTTGGTAAACGTGTTGTCATCCTTGGTAGTGGTGACATTGGCTTAATCATGGCTAGAAGATTAACATTAGAAGGTGCGAAAGTCTTATGCGTTAGTGAAATCATGCCATATAGTGCGGGCCTTAACCGTAACATTCAACAATGTTTAATCGACTATGATATTCCTTTATATCTATCTAGAACAGTCTCAAAAGTTGTTGGTAAAGATAGACTAGAAAAGGTCATTTTAAGCGCAGTGGATGAAAACCTACAAATCATTCCAAATACTGAAATGGAATTTGAATGTGATACCCTCATTCTTTCCGTTGGTTTAATCCCATATGTATCATTGCTTAACTACATTGACTGCCCAATTAGTTCCACGAAAGGTGCAGTGGTTAATCAATACATGGAAACAATGATTCCTGGTATCTTTACCGCAGGTAACTGTTTACACGTCCACGATGTCGTCGACTTTGTTAGTCAAGAAGCTAGACTTGCTGGTCGTTCAGCGGCTTTGTATCTTAAAAACGAAATCGATAACAACGAAAATAAAATAAATATTAAACCTGGAAATAATATATCCTACGTTTTACCACAATTTGTTTTAGAAAATAGTGTGGATGATATCACCTTCAAGTTCAGAGTGAGAAAGCCACTTAAGGATCAAGTGGTGATGATTAAAAGTGGAGATGTTGTTTTAGGTAAAGTAGTGAAGCCTGCTTTAATTCCATCTGAAATGGTGATGGTCAATTTAAGTAAGGAAAAACTGCAAGAAGTGAAAGATGAAATCGTCATCTCTGTGGAGGACCGCTAAATGAAAGATTTAACATGCATTGTTTGTCCTAGAGGCTGTCGCTTGCACGTGGATGATGACATGAACGTCACAGGTAATTTTTGCCCACGTGGTAAAGAGTACGCCATCAGCGAGCTCACACATCCTGTGCGTACAATTACCTCCTCCATCAAAGTGACAAATCGTCAGTATACTTTAGTGTCCGTTAAGACCACAAAACCTGTCCCTAAAGATAAAATCTTTGAGGTCATGGAAGAGATCGATAAATTAAGCGTTGAAGCACCAACAAGAATTGGTGACATCGTCAAAAAGAACATCCTTGGTTTAGATAGCGATATTGTTATCACTAAAAACATCGACTAATCATCAAGAAGCTAGCATATATATTTGCTAAAAATTAGCAAAGTAGTCATTTTGTAAACTGCTTATATCTTTTAATATTAAAAACTTAAAGGTATAATATCTTTAAGTTGAAACATACTAATGAAAGGAGAACGCTGTGGAAGACATTATTAAGGTGTCCGCTTTAGGCGGGCTAGATGAAAATGGCCGTGACTGTTATGTGATTGAAATCAATAACGACATTTTTGTTATTGATGCTGGTTTAGCCTTACCTGATAAAACCATTCCTGGTGTCGACTATCTTTTAGCAAACGCTCAATATCTTATTAATAATAAGGAAAGAGTAAAAGCGTATATTATGACTCATGCTCATGATGAAAACATGGGTGCTTTAAAATACTTCTATGATGACGCTCCAGCGCCAATTATTTGTACACGCTTTACTAAACACGTTATTGAAACTCAATTCAACTTCAATACATTAAGAATTCCTTTGGATTTCAAAGTCATTCCACCAACAAGTGCATTAGAAATCGCTGGTAGAAAGTTGCATTTCTTCCAAACATCACATAATGCTGCTTATTCCTTCGGTGTGGCTATTGAAACAAGTAAAGGCAATATCGTTTATACCAGTGACTTTATTGTCGACTATTCCGTTAAAACTCCAGCCTATATCTTTGATATGAAGGCTTTAAGTGTCCTTAGTGAAAGACCAACATTCTTATTAATGAGTGAAAGCAAAGGCGCCAACCACGAAGGTTACTGCTCTCCACATCACCGTGTCACTCCATTAATTGAAAAGTACTTTAGTAACGCTAATAAGAGAATCTTTATCGACTGCTTCTGGCAGAACTTCTTCCGTATTAGTGAAATTATTGACTTATGTATTGAAAATAATAAGAAGATTTTCTTCTATAACGATTTCACCAGACGCATCATGAAGATGCTTATGGAGTTCAATCCATCTCGTATTCCAAGCGACATTATCGTCAGCAAGGAAGACTTATTAAGAGTAAGAGAACAAGAGCTCGTCATCTTAATGCTTGGTAAAGGTGAAGAACTTTATCAAGAACTTATTAGAGTAGTGGATGGCAACAATGATGATAAACGTATTCGTTTAACAAAACGTGATATCTTCATCAATGCTGCTTTAGCGACACCAACATTAGAAACAATTGCGACACGTAGCATTGACTACTTATATCGTACCGGTGCGGAAGTTGTGTGGATCAAAAAGAACCAAATCACCGCGATGCACCCAAGACAAGACGATTTGAAATTCTTCTTATCAGTCTTAAAACCAAGATACTATTTACCTGTTCGTGGTAACTTCATTAACTTAATGGCTAACGCTAAACTAGCGTTATCTATGGGTATTGGACTTAACCACACTAACGTCTTTATCTTAGATAATGGCATGCAACTTTGCTTTAACGAATTAGGTAGACCATCAATCATTCCTAATAACCCTGCGACAATGTCAACTCACCCAATCTTAGTTGATGGTAGTGGCGTTTCTACTAACGTTGCAGAAAACATCGTTGATGACCGTCGTCAATTATCTGTTGATGGTGTAGTTGTTATCGCCGTCACAGTTTCTTTGGAAGAAAAGCGTATTATCGCTGGTCCAGACTGTCAAATGAGAGGATTCGTTTACGTTAAGGAAGCTGAGCCATTACTTAAATCAGTAGCTGGTATCTTCGTTGATGAAGTCACAACCGCACTTTCAGTGAACAACACAAACTTTGAAGAAATCAAGGCCAATGCTCAAGAAAGAATACGTCGCTTCATTAAACGCGAAAACGGCCGAGAGCCAATGATCATTCCAATCATTGTTACTCGATAAGAAAAAAGCACAAAAAATGTGCTTTTTATTTTGCAAAATTCGTTGTCATATACGCCTACACGTACTTATAATATAGGTATGGCAAATAAAAAACCTTTTGTAGCGAACAAGAATCATTTTTATATCTTCGTTGGCATAGCCATGTGCCTCATAACTTTGATATTGTGTCTTAATACAGGCCCAGTAGCGCGTTATGCAGCCTTTCCATTCGTTTATGCCTTTGGTTCTTTAGCGTATTTATTATTTATCGCTGTTGCCGCACTCGGTTTAAGATTCATCTTCGTTAAGAAGTTTATCAAGATCAAAATCAACATCTATTTCCTCGCTACACTTATCCTTTTAGTGGCAGGATTCATGTTCTACGCTCATTTCCAATCAATGTTTGAGCTTCAAGAAGGTCAATACCTTGCCTTGTCCACGAACACTGAATTAAAGACGCTTGATTTCAAGAAATGGTATAGTGACTACTTTGATAATAGATATTTCGATTTCATGCAATATCCAACACTTGGTTTATTTAGTTATCCATATGCCTCTGGCATCGTTGGCTATTTCTTAGTCGCTTTATTCAATAATTTATTTAATGTTCCATTTGGCGCTTTAATCGTCGCTATCATCTTAGCGGTCGTCGCTTTATTACTTTACTTCTTACCTCTAATTCTCCGTTCTATTGGTAAAGAAAAAGAACCAAAAGCCAAAGAAGTTAAGGAAGAGCAAGAAGAAACAGTTTCTGATATCTCCATGAATAAAAAGGCTCCTCAAAAGGTCAAAAACATTGATGTTATTAAACAAGCATCACAAATCGATCCAGATACTTATGAAAGCGAAATCACAGGTACACCAAGAAGAAGCGCTGTTATTTCTTCACCAACTTTCATTCAACAAGATAGTGGCGCGAACAACTTTGGTATCAACGAAAATGGGACATTTGCTCCTGCACGTTTCAGAATTGATAATGGTCAACATAATCAAGAACAACCATATGTTCCTGAACCTATCGCTCCAGCACCTCAAGAACCTGCCAAGAGCGAACAAATGGAACTCGACTTTAACGCTGTTCCTGAAGTGAATGAAGAACTAGTGCAAGCTAAACCTGTTTTTGAAGCGCCAAGAATGGTTTCTCAACCAGCGCCAGCGCCTGCACCTGCTCAACCTGCTCCAGAAGTCACTCCAGTTACTCCAGTTGAGGAAAAACCAAAACCAAGAGAAAGAGTCAAATGGATTCAACCAAGTACTGAAGTACTTAATACATATGAAACAAGCGAACAACAAGCTTTAAACCAACGTGTGGCTGATGAAAGAAAAGAAGCCATCGACCAAACAATTCAAAACTTTGGTGTCGGTGCCCACGTTGAAGACTACACAATTGGCCCAAGCGTTACGCGCTTTAATATCGCCTATGACCGTAACGTCTCCGCTCGTAGCGTGTCTAACTTAGTGCAAGATATCCAAATCCGTTTAGGTGGTGTTAGCGCTAGATTTGAATCAATCGTTGAAGGTCAATCTTCTTCTGGTTTAGAAATTCCTAATGCGGCTGTTACAACAGTTTCCTTTAAGGATGTCTATAGTGATTTACCTGATGTTAAGAAACATCCATTAGCAGTCGCTTTTGGTAAGAATATTAAAGGTGAAACAATCTTTGCTGACTTTGATGAATTCCCACACATTCTTATTGCTGGCACCACTGGTAGTGGTAAATCCATCTTTGTGAACTCTATCATCGTCACTTTAATAATGCGTAATTCACCAGATGATTTAAAACTCGTTTTAGTGGACCCAAAGAAAGTTGAAATGTCTCGTTATAAAGATATGCCTCACTTACTTTGCCCAATCATCACAGATCCTAACGATGCTAAGACATTAATCGAAAGATTATGCAAAGAAATGGAAGAAAGATATATGCTCTTCTCTGATAATGGTTCCACCAATATCAAAGAATTTAATGAAGACGCTCCAGGTCTTGGCTTAGAGAAACTTCCATATATCGTGGTCGTTTTAGACGAATACGCTGATATCGTTGATCAATGCAAGGAAATATCTATGCCAGTCGTTTCTCTTGCGCAAAAAGCTAGAGCGTGTGGCATTCACTTATTAATTTCTACTCAACGTCCATCCACTAACGTCGTTACTGGTGTTATTAAAGCTAACTTACCAACTCACGTGGCTTTAATGACCGCAAGTAGCGTTGACTCCATGACCATTATTGGTGAAGGTGGTGCGGAAAAGCTTATTGGTAAAGGCGATATGCTCGTCCAAAGCCCACTCGTATCACGTGTTGGCGTTGTGCGTTTACAAGGCTGTTTTATCCATCGTACCGAGATCTCTCGCGTCGTTGGCTATTTAAAAGAACACTACGAAACTCATTTCGATGAGAAATTCCTTAACTTAGAAGAAGAGGCTACACAAGCCGCTAATGAATATATGCAAACCCCAGAATTTAAGGAACATGGTAACACTGAAGAAGAACGTTACCAATCCATTAAAGAATGGGTTATGACTCAAGAATTTATGTCCATTTCACGTATTCAACGTGAATGTGGTGTTGGTTTTAACCGTGCAGGTAGATTCTTCCTCCGTTTACAAAGCGAAGGGGTAGTCGGTAGTGATACCGAAGGTAACAAAGGCTGTAGGGTTTTAACTCAAGATAAGTTCGGAGCATCCAATAGTGAAGAAAGTGTCGCTTCTAGCGATGAACAAACTTACTTCAGGAGTGATGATTAATGGTTAGTTACCTAAAGGCTAAATTATTCTCCTGGAGACGTATCAACGTCGTTTTATTCACCGACATTCCTCGTCCTGAAAAGCTCAAAGTTTCTTTATATAAAGAAGACAAACTTATCAAAAAAGAAACCACACATTTCACTTCTATTAACAATATCTATATCTTTGATATCAATCTCGATAGTGATTACGAGTTAGGCAAAAACTATCGTTTACTCGTTGGTGATTTACAGTGCACTAATATCGATGTTAGTGATGCGATTTACTTTAATGACTTCGATGAACGCTTTTTTTATGAGGGAAATGATTTAGGTAGTAACTATTCTAAAGTCGCTACTGAATTTGTAATGTGGGCCCCAATCGCAAGCGAAGTTAAAGTGAAACTTATCTCCCCAGAAAATGAAATAGTTATCTATGAAATGAATAGGGAAGATAAAGGTATTTATCGACTCAGAATTAATAAAGACCTATTAAACTACAAATACCACTATATCATCAATAACTCTGGTGTTATTACTGAGGCTAAAGACTTATATGGTAAAGAAGTCAGTTTAAACAGCGAATACTCCGTTGTTATTGACACCGATGCTTTACTCAAAATCAAGAACGTCAAACCACAAACTGAGATTAAGAATTACGTTGATGCAGTCATCTACGAAACCCATATTCGTGACCTCAATGAAGGTAATTACAATAACACCGTCAATAAAGGTAAATATGCCGGTTTTGCGGAAATCGAAAGAAAGACAGTCGGTGGCAATCCTGCTGGCTTAGATTACATCAAATATCTTGGTTTTACTCATGTCCAAATCCAACCAGTTTTAGACTTCGATTCTAAAGACGATATTAAGACCAGTAACTGGTATAACTGGGGCTATGATACACTCTCATTCTTTGCCCTTGAAGGTAGCTACGCTCTTCATCCAGAAGTGCCTGCTTCTCGTATTTTAGAATTCAAGGAAATGGTCAATAAGTACCATGAAAACGACTTAAGAATTATTATGGATGTGGTTTATAACCACATTTATGAATATGAAAATAGTGACTTTGAAAAGACTGTTCCACATTACTATTTCAGACGTAGAAGAAACCATTATCTTTCTAATGCCTCAGGATGTGGCAATGATTTCGCTAGTGAAAGAAAGATGGCTAGAAAGATCATCCTCGACAGTGTGAAATATCTTTTCAAATACTTCGATATTGATGGCTTAAGATTCGATCTTATGGGCTTACTTGATATCACTACAGTTAAGGCGTGCTACAAGGAAGCTAGAAAGATTAAGAGTGACGCCATCATATATGGTGAAGGCTGGGATATGGGCGAAGAATTACCAAGAGAAGAAAAGGCTAGTAAGAACAATGCCGCTTTACTTAAAGAAATTGGCTTCTTCAATGACTCATATCGCGATATCGTTAAAGGCCCATCCTCATCATACAGCCTTCATGAAAAAGGCTATATCTGTGGTAATTTAGACTATGTTTTCGGTATGGATTATGCCTTCCATGCCTGCACATTGCCTTTATCCTACCAACCAATGTTTAATTCCGCTAATCAAAGCATCAATTATCTTGAATGTCATGATAATAGTACGCTTTTTGATAAATTGCTTGTTTCTAACGCATTTGAAGAAGAAAAAGTGCTCTTAGATAGAGTGGATCTCGCTAATCACATTTTGCTTCTTTCATTCGGTGTTCCTTTAGTGCACGCTGGTCAAGAAATCGGCCAGAGTAAAGATGGGCTAGACAACACCTACAAGACGATAGGCGTTAACAATCTTAACTATCGTTTAGTTGATGAACGTTTTGACATGGTCAATCGTTTCCGTCTCTTCAATATCCTGCGTAAGAAACTTGCTTACACTCACCTTTCTAAACCAGAGGAGATTAAGAAAGTATTCGAAATCTCTCACTGGGACAATGGTGTCTATCTTTTAACCGCAAAAGATAAGAACATCGTTAATAACGAAAAGGAGTTTGTCATTCTTATCAATCCTAAAAACGAAAAGATTCGTGTGGAGTTAGATAACTACTACACAGAATTTAATGGTGTGGATGATAATAGGGCAATCAATGTAAAAAACAGTATTCTTCCAGGATCTTCAATTAAAATGTTATTTCTTAAGAAATAACTAGGAGAGAGAGGAAAATATGATTTCAACCATTACACTGTTGGGTCAAGCTAGCAGCGCTATCGCAGACCACCCAATGTTCCGTTACATCGATATCGAGTCACGTGAACCTTTTGAAGAAAATTCATTCTTCAGCAAAATCCCAGTCATGTACTGGGACAGATCAACTTCTAATCCATTACTAAGTATTCCAAATGGTCATTTTGTGGTAATATTTGGTAGATTAGAGTCTCACCCTGAGTTAGGACTCTATGTCCTCGCGGAACAAATCCGCCATTTCTCATCAAATCTATTACAGAAAAAGTAAACTATGTTCCATTATTCAAGAGCCGTTTTAAGAGTTGGACCTCGCATCATCGGTGCGTGTCTTTTCACTTTCAGAAAATGGGCCAAGAATCTAGCGAAAGTGCCATTTGCGACTAGAAACGCTAAGTTTAGAAAACTTTCTAAACAAATCGCTGATGCCTTACATGTAGAATTAAACGTCTTTGGTTTAGAGAATATTCCAACCGAAGGAAATTTCTTCCTTGTCGCCAATCACATGTCCGCTTTTGATCCATTACCATTTTTAATTGCTTTAGAAAAACCAACAACATTTGTTGGTAAGATGGAACTTGAAAAAGTGCCACTTCTAAAGACCGCTTTAAAAGCTTTAGATGTGAAGAGCATGAATAGAGATGACTTAAGACAATCACTAAAAGTGATGTTAGATGTCGAAGCTGACTTAAAGAAAAACGAAAGAAACTGGATGGTTTTCCCAGAAGGTACAAGAATCCGTGACCAAATGCTTCCAGTAGCAGCGTTCCATCATGGAACATTTAGACCAGCGCAAAAAGCTAAAGTCACAATCTTACCTGCGGCAACATACGGCACATTCCGTGTTTTAAAGATGCATCCACAGTTTAAGAAATATCCTGTTTCAGTTTCATTCTTAAAACCAATTACTCCTGAAGATTACGCTAATCTTAATACATCCGATTTAGCAGAAATAACTCGAAATATGGTACAAAAAGAAATTACTTATCACTTAAGACCTCTTGATCATAAAATCATGAGTGAGAACAAAGAAAAAGCGTATAAATTCAACGCTATTCTTTAGAAGATTAATTTCTTTCTTAAACCTTTCGGTAGACGGTTCTTGATAATGCGTCCATCGCTTTTAGCGATGTCGACATTGATTCCTTTGTACTTTACTAAGCAATAACCCTTGCTGGTGCTTTTGTTAACCCCTTCACCAAGGAAATACTTAGCGGTTTCATTTTCGTCCATCTCAAAGGTGTTTTTGAACTCATTAACAAAGTGTGAATAGTGGTAATCAAATCTAATATCACCTTTATCGATTTGACCAACCTTCACGCCATAACGAATGACATTAAGGTACTTCACGTTGAATTCCTTGCTCATCAAATAGAGATAGTCGCCATACTTTTGGTAGTGGTCATAACCATTTGTCGGAATATCATAAGGGAACTTGTTTTTGTTATCCTTTGAAACACTAGGTCTTAAGACACCCGGTTTTTTAATTAAACAGATGTAGTGACCTTCACCTGGGAATAAGCTTGGCAATAAGTGTATACCATATGGTTTAGCTCTGCTAACGTAATATAGAGAATTGTTTTCAATAGGTTTTATTTCAGCATCAGTATTGCTTAAAAGATGCTCAATAACTCCCTCATCCTCTTCATAAGAGAAAGAGCAAGTGGAATAGACCATCTCTCCGCCTTCTTTAAGCATAGCGTACGCCATTAAGATGAGTGACTTTTGAATTTCAGCGTATTTCTGAACTTTGGCGATAGACCAATCGTCTTGCATCTCATTCATTTTGCGGAACATGCCACTTCCAGAACAAGGAGCATCTAAAATAATCTTGTCGAATGTATTCAAATAGTGTTGATAAATACTAGAAAAATCATTATTAACAATTAAGAGATTGCCTCTTCCCATTCTTTCGGCGTTTTCACTAATGGCGAACGCTCTATTTTTAGCGATGTCGTTAGAAACGATAAGCCCTTTGTTATGCATGAGTAATGACGCCTGCATGCTCTTACCACCAGGGGCAGCGCAAAGGTCTAAAACAGTATCGTTCTCGTTTGGATTAAGTAAATAAGCCGGAAGCATCGCACTTGGTTCTTGTAAGTAGAAACAACCAAGTTCATGATAGATAGTCTTGCCTAATTCAAGTTCGCTTTTATTATATAAAAAGGCATTAGGAATAATTGGATGTCTAACCAAGTTAGGATAGAGATTAAGCAGAGCTTCTTGACTCATTTTTTCTTCATTTAAAAGCAAAGCGTGCTTGCTATCTTCCTCTAAGGCTTTGGCTAAGTCCGCTATTTCTCGATCGTTTAGATATGTTTTTAAATGATTAAAAAAGTCCATCGGAAACATCTTACTCCATATAAATGATTGTTCGCAATGTTGATATCTATATAAAAAATGATACAAAAACGTAAAAAAGTTTGATTATAGGAAAATAATTTTCGATTTTTATTTACCCTTATTAATAAAAGTATTAATCTATTCCCTGGTTAATTATATTAACCGTGATTTAGGAGGTAGAAAAATGAAAATTAAAAGTTGTTTATTAGTCAGTCTTGTTTTGCTCACTGGTTGCACTGTTAACGTTGAACCTATCAACAGCGTAAACGCATCTAGTAGTGATGTTCCTAGCACATCTAGTAGTGTGAAACCATTTGATACCACTCCATATGCTTATGAACCAGAAACAGTTGTTTTCCCTGAAGATGGAAAGCTTGATGGCCGTGACTGGATTGGAAATACCATCGACATGACAGAAGTTAAGAATCTTTTTATAAATTCCGATTCTGCTATTGGTAGAGACTTTTTCTTTGACAGGGAATGGAAGTATAACGAAGTTTTAACAAAACATGGTGTTCCGACCTATGCCTCTGATGATCATAAACCAGTTCTTGAATTTGATTCCCTTTTAGTTGGTGATATTAACCAATTACCAGAGACATATCATTTAAAAAACACCAACATTGATCTTCCAACAGGTGCTTATAAAAACTACATAAATGTCCGTATTGGTTTTAAGTTTAAAGAATACAATTCTTTGCTTGGTTATCACTGTAGAGCCAACGCTACATACTACACTGAATCATTTCCAGCTTTTGAAGAATTCAAAGAAGAATGTTCTTCACACGTTTATATCCATACATTTAACCAAATGAAAGAAGCTTGTGAGACAAATACCAAAGAAGCTTACGCTGAATTGTTTCGCACTAGAGGTACACATGTCATTTGGAGTTGTGCTTTCGGCATGGGTGCTGAATTGCTTTATGAAGCTAAGTCCAACGACTACAATCTTAAGGAATTAGCTACAAGCGAAGTAAAAGACCTCTTTGATAGTGCGGTCTTATCTGGTGTCAATTCAAAAACAGTTGGTGAACTCGAAGAAAAAAGAGACTTTGATTTAAACAAATATCTCAATGTTGAAAAAGGAAAATACGTATTCGAAAATGGCATAAGCAGTACTTTATATGGTGGTAGCGCTTCAATTCCTTCATTGTCCTTATCAGGATTCTCTAAATCAGTTACTGCTTTATCAACCACTAAAGTCACTGATGTTAAGAGATCTGCTTTCTTAACTCCTAGAGAAGTTTATCCAATTTGGGAATTCCTTCCATCATCAATGAGTGAAGAAAAGACTTTATTAGAAAACGCTTATAAAGAATATGCTGCCGATAGAGCGGCTTATTATGAAAGTCAATATAACGCTTAATTTATTAAATTAACTAAGCTCAAACACCCTAATTCACAAAACACTTGAATTAGGGTTTTATTAACGTTATTATAAAAAATCCTTTTTTATGTTATATTAAAAAGTGAGGTGTTTCTTATGAGAATGGTAGATTTAATCATTAAAAAACGTGAAGGTCATGCTTTAACCCGTGAAGAGATTGCTTTCTGGATTAATGGCTATGTAAAAGGTGAAATCCCTGATTACCAAGTCAGTGCGATGAATATGGCGATCCTTTTTAAAGGAATGACTGAAGAAGAAGTTATTAATTTAACTGATTTAATGGAGCACTCTGGTGAGACATTAGATTTATCAAACCTCAAAGGTGTTAAAGTTGATAAACATAGTACCGGTGGCGTTGGTGATAAAACATCCTTGGTCCTTGGACCAATGGTGGCTGCTTGTGGTGCAACATTCGCTAAATTAAGTGGTCGTGGTTTAGGCCATACTGGTGGTACTTTAGATAAATTAGAATCCATTCCTGGATTATCCATCCAAGTGAGTGGTGATCGTTTCATTAATCAAGTTAACGAATTAGGCATTGCGATTGTTGGCCAAACTCAATCCTTAGTGCCTGCTGATAAAAAGATGTACGCTCTTAGAGATGTTACAGGTACAGTCGAATCCATTCCACTTATTGCTGCCTCTGTTATGTCTAAGAAATTAGCTGCTGGTACAGACGCTATTTTACTTGATGTCACATTAGGTAAAGGTGCCTTTATGAAAGACATCAACCAAGCTCGTATCTTAGCGAGATTAATGGTTAAAATTGGTAATGGTTTAAAACGTGATACAAGAGCTGTTCTTTCCGATATGAACGAACCTTTAGGTTTAGCGGTTGGTAACGCATTAGAGGTTAAAGAAGCAATTGCCGCTTTACATGGTAATGGTCCAGAAGATTTAATGGAACTTTGCTATAAAGGTGGTGCGGTTATGCTTGAACAAGCTAAGATCGCTAAATCATTCGAAGAAGGCAAAGCCATGCTTGAAAAAGTCATTAAAGACGGCTCCGCTTTTGAAAAATTCGTGAAGATGGTCAAAGCCCAAGGTGGCGACACTGAATACATCCTCCATCCAGAGAAGTTTGAAGTGGCGAGTAAGATTGTCCCAATCATCGCTAAAGAAGATGGTTATGTTAAGGAACTCGACGCTTTAGAAATTGGTTTATCTAGCTGCCGTTTAGGCGGTGGTAGAGAAACACTTGAAGACACAATCGATATGTCCGCAGGTATTATGCTTGTGAAGAAGATTGGCGACCAAGTTAAGAAGGGCGATGTCCTTTGCTACTTACATACCAATAAGAGTGATGACGTAGTCAAACAAGAAGCAGAAACAGTTTATAACGCTTATTCCTTCACTAAAGACTTCGTTAACAAGACCCAAGTTGTATTAGAAATTATCCAATAATATGAGAGTTGTTTTAACCACAGTTTTAAACGCATCAGTCACGATTGATAACAAGGTCTATTCTCAAATTGACCGTGGCTTTTGTTTACTCGTGGGATTCACTCATACCGATGATCAAAAACTCGTTGATAAGATGATTGATAAGATTCTTTCTCTCCGTGTTTTCGCTGATGAAAAAGGCTTAACAAATTTATCGATTTATGACGTTAAAGGTCAAATTATGTCGGTCAGTCAATTCACTTTATACGCTGATACATCGGGTGGAAGAAGACCATCCTTTACTAACGCGATGAAGCCTGACCAAGCAAAAGAATTATATGTTTACTTTAATAAACAACTCGAAGCAAAATTCGGTCCGATTGCCACAGGCATCTTTGGCGCAGATATGAAAGTAAGTAGTGTAAACGATGGACCATTTACAGTCCTATTAGATAGCGAGGAATTATTTAAATAATATGAAGGTGTTATTAGGTCTTTCTGGTGGTGTCGATAGTGCGGTTTCCGCATATCTCCTTTTAAAAGCGGGTCATGAAGTAACCGGTTGCTTTATGCGTAACTGGGATGCTCTCGCTAATGGAGACTATTTAGGTAACCCAACCATTAATAACGACCAATGCCCACAAGAAAAAGACTATGATGATGCCCAAAAAGTCGCGGATAAACTTGGTATCAAATTATTAAGAATTGATTATATCAAAGAGTACTGGGATAACGTTTTCACCTATCTCATTAAGGAATATGAATGTGGTAGAACTCCTAACCCAGATATTTTCTGCAATAAATACATCAAGTTTGGACCATTCTTAAAGTACGCTAAAGAACATGGTTATGACGC
>CAMZGG010000023.1 GCA_947306345.1 uncultured Caryophanales bacterium | reverse complement strand
TTCACTTCTTTTTTTAAAAAGTATTGATAAGCACAATTAATTTACATACACTATTGCATGAATGAGGTTCTCCCTATGAAAAAGTTTTTATTGTTATTATCCTCTACGCTCTTATTAGTGGCGTGTAATAGTTCACCTGCTGATAAATATGCTCTTGATAAAATCTGGACATACAAAGAAGTAACTTATCCAGAGGCCAAAGAAATCACTGAAGAACAAGCCAAAGATTTAGCGAAAGGCTGTATCGTTCATTATGACCGCTGGTCTAGCAGTTCAAGTATTCAAAGATATGATTATACATTCCACTACGAAAACTCCGAACTTCAACTAAGCAGTGAGAGCAATTACCCCACTCAAAAAATACATAGCCTAACTTACAAAGAAAGAGGTAATATTGAAGTTGAATTCATCGAACAAAACAATGATGTTTGGAATGATAAAATTGATACACATTTAGTTCATAAACAAACCAACGACTATGGTAACGTCATGTTTGTCCGTAAAGTGGATCCTGATTTCCGAGAACGTTACACATTAGTGTATTCAGAAAAATATAGTGCTTTCAGTGCTGGCAGCATGTCAGTTATTATTAGAAGCTACGCTGACGAAAGATTGGGATTGGCTTATGATACTGTTTCAAACTATGAACAATTCTTTGATTTCATCCAAGATGACAATTTCAATCATGATGTTAAATACTCTTCTAGAGGAAATGGTAGCGTCATCATGGAAACTACTTCAAAAGCCACAGGCACTTCAACTCTTAATGGTTATAGAGTTAGTGACGTCACATATAAAATGGAATTCTTTGAATATCTCTTAGTGGGATACGAATTCACCGCCACTACATCAAGTGGAACGGTCATAAAGAAAGAAACAGTTTCTCTTTCTTATGAAAGACCTGAGATTGAACTTCCATCGTATTGGACTGTTTATCTAGATGATTAATTAAAAGAGCCAAATGGCTCTTTTTTATTCTTCTATAAATGTGACTTTTCCAAGGAAGGAAGTTCCACCATCGACTTTGACTTCGATGACTTCTGGATTGTTTCTATCACTATAGACATCAACGGTTTGACCTTCTTTGATTTCCTTAATGTAATTTAAGGTAATGAAGCTTGGTCGATGTGTTTTATAGAACTCAAAGTCATGAGTGTCCATTAATAGTTCAACATAACGGACATTGTTCATATGGCAGTTAAAGTCTAAGTCACTATAATGGATTTTTCTTGTTTCTATGTGCTGTTTGTCACACTCTGAGACTATTTTGCTTGGTAATGGTAATTCGTATTCACTTGTTTCAGGTGGGAGTTTTTTGATTGTGTCTTTATCCACAATGACCTTTCTTGTCTTAGCGTCAATTAAAGCCCAAATGGAAGATGCTCTAACAATTGGGTTTTTATTTTCATCTAAGATATAGAAGAAACGAGGATATAGCATTGCCATGTCTTTACCAGGATAGGTACAGACTGTAATCTTTTCGTTACAACTTGGTAATCTAGTGATTTCCACATCCATTCTAGTAATGACCCAGTCAATGCCACGTTTAGATAAAGAGATGGAATCGGACCCAACTTCTTCAGTAGCCTTTAAGGCAACATCTTGAAACAAACGATATAGATTAGCGGGTTTAAGGGTGAAACGATAATCGACATCGTTATTGGAAATTAAATATTCTTTTTGATACATACTATTCTCCTAGAGCTTTACTCACTTTTTCAGCGGATGCGAATGCAAACATTAAATTATAGCCACCACACATACCGTCGATATCTAACACTTCTCCAGTGAAGAATAGTCCTTTATCTTTTTTTGATTCTAAAGAATCATTTATTTCAGATAAGGAAAGACCACCATGGCTGACTTCAGCGATCTTATAATCATAGAAATCTTTAAAGGTGAATGATAAACGATGGATGTCTAAATCGTTAGAGATTAGATACTCAGCGATTTTAGGGGCAACATATTCGTAATATTGATTTTGTTTAATGGATTTGGAATTAGGGGCTAAGTCTAAAACTAACTTAACGTTTCTTTGATCGTTTAAGCGGTTGATTCTCGCAGACATATTTAAGATGACAATGCCACTTAAGCCATCATCTTTAAATAAGATTTCACCACTTTCTTCATATATAACTTTGTTATCTTTGAGCAAAGAGACTTTAGCTTTGGCTCTTTGACCAGAAATCTTCTTAGTGTTTTCTTTTGTTTTAAGTGGGCTTAAAGAAGGAGATAAGGTTTCAATCTTATAGCCTTTCTTCTTCAAGATATCTAATAATGTTCCATCAGTTCCTAACTGTGGATATGATTTGCCACCCACAGAAACCACTAACTTATCAAAGATATATTCGTTAGCGTTGGTTTTAACATAGAACTTATTGTCTTTAGATTGATAGTCAATAACACTTTCATTGAGTTGAACTTTGATACCGAGTTCCTCGATCTTCTTATTTAGCATCAAAACGACCGTTTGAGCGCTCATAGATGTTGGGAAGACTAATTCATCTAAATATGTTGGATGGATGCCGTACTTGTCAAAAACCGCCACTAAATCTTGAGGCTTGAACTCTTTGAGAAGTTTATTCGCTAGTTCGTTATTATACTTACCAATTAAATCGCCAAGATTAGCGTAGTTACATCTGCCATTACCGGTGACTAAGACTTTCTTAAGAGCCTTATCATTTCTTTCAATAAGGGTCACATCAAAAGAAGGATTCTTTTCTTTAACCCTAATCGCTAGATAGACACCAGAAGCACCCGCTCCAATAATTCCAATTTTCATATGTTAGATAATAACACTTGGTGTTAGAAAGCACAATAAAGGACTAGGTTGTCCTAGTCCATTTTTATTGAATCTATCAACTAATTGTTTTCTTTCTTATGAAATAAAGAGATGTGCATATCTTCTGGAAGAGCCCAAGAAAGGATGAAGGCGAGGATGAACATATTTAAGACATTGTTAGATAATAAATCACCAAGCCAATCAACGCCTAAACTCTTAAAGAGAGTAACTGATAAGGCAACGTGATCACCGATTGTAACATTAGCAATTGTAATACCAAAGCCAAGGCACACACTTATTGCGGTAATCATAATGTTTTTATCAGTCCAGCCAATTTCGGAAATGGACTTCATACCGATAACGGCGATGGAACCAAACAAGATTACCATTGTGCCACCGATAACAACATCAGGAATAGAGTAGATGAAGTTAGCGATTGGTGGGAAGAAGCTAGCGATTAATAAGAACATCGCACCAATGAAAATCGTGAAACGATTCACCACTTTGGTTTGAGCAACAATACCAACGTTTTGTGAGAAGGTTGTTAATGGTAAGGCACCAAATAACGCACCAATTGTGGAGTTGATACCATCGAATGCTAAAGCACCACCTAATTCTCGTGGGGTTGGATTTCTATTTAAGCCAGAAACCGCTAAAGCGGTTGTGTCACCAATGGCCTCAATTACCGCGCAGATAAAGCAGACGGATGTGAGGACACATGGAACTGGAGAGAAAATAAGTTTAGTAACATCTAAGATGTGTGGATAGTCAAACACACCGTGTGGGCCAACTAAAGCAGCACTATCAATTGTTAAACCTGAGAAGTCAACCATTCCAGGGATACAGCAAGAGACGATATAACCAACAATGATACCAACAATGATATTAATGTTTTTCCAAACGCCTTTAATCAATAAAGACCATAGCAACGCGGCAACAATAGTCACAACGGCAACGATGATGTACCAATAATAGGCAACACCTGTACCTGTTTCACCTGTTTGGATAACATTGGTGATGACACTTGTGCCACCAAAGAAACTATTTGCACCACTGGCTAATAAGGATAAACCAATGCCTAAGACAACAATGGCTGGAACAATTGGTTTAATGATTCTGCCCCACCATCTATAGAAGAGTGAGAATATTGTTGCAAAAAGACCACCAACAATGATTGAACCCATGATGGTATAGTAGGCAGCTTCGCCACCACCAGCGCTCAATCCAATTGTGACAAAGATTGGGACAAAGGTGAATGATGTACCAATAACTATTGGTAATCTAGCGCCGATGAGTAATTGGATAATTGTACCAACACCCGCCATAAATAAGGCGCCTAACATTGAATAAATAGCAAAGTCAGTTCCTAATAATCCTAAAACGGAAAAGACAATAATAATTGGCGTGATGTTAGCGGCGAACATCGCTAAAACGTGTTGAATACCAAAAGGTATCGCATTCTTTAAAGGAACACGATTATCAAGATTAAAAAGATTGTCTTTTGAGGCAGGTCCTTTAAAGACACTTTTAATGCCGTTACCTAAATCACCAAAAAAGCTACCCATTAGTAATTGACCTTGTCAGTGATGCGTTTATATTCGCCATATAGTTTAAGGCATTGTTTACGATCTAATTCGTGAACGAATTGTTTACGCGCATCGATTTGTTGCATTTCGTAGAATTTCTTATCTCTGAAACCGATATCTTCGGTATCCAAGATATTGCAGCCATAATAAACTTTTTCAATGTTGGCCCACAAAATCGCGGACATACACATTGGGCATGGTTCACCAGTTGTGTAAATTTCACAACCACTTAAATCAAAAGTGCCTAGTTTCTTACAGGCTTTATGGATTGCCATGATTTCACCATGACATGTTGGATCGTTATTCTTAACGACTTGGTTGTGGCCTTTACCGACAACCACACCATCTTTAACGATAACAGCACCGAAAGGACCACCATGTCCATTTCTAATGCCTTTTTTGGCTTCATTAATAGCCATTCTCATGTATTTGTTCATAATAATTCCTTTAGGCAAATAAGATTGCGATTAATGCCATCATTTGCTCGTTGCTGAGGAAGCCTTCTATCTCATAGATATAAGGTCCACAGTATTGTTTGATTCTATTACCTTCTATTTCGGCAATATAGTTACCACAGTAACGTTTGATTCTTTTGCCATCAAATTCCAAAAGATAACTGCCACAGTAACGTTGAATTCTACCACCACTTATATCAAAAAGATAGGGGCCACAGTATTCTTGTACTTTACCATTACTGATTTGATAGAGATATCTACCACAGTATTCTTGGATTTTGTCCCCATTAATTTCGAGGATGTAATTACCACAGTAACGTTTTACTCTTGCCATTTTTAGTAACTGCTTGAAGCGTCTTGTCTAGCTTGGTCAGTAATGTTATCAATAGCGATAACAAAGGCCACGAAGAATGGTAAGTCATAACCATCTTCTAATGTTAAGACAAAGGAGTCTCTTAAAGAGATCTTTCTAGAAACGTGACCGATTTCTTTACCATCAAGGATGATGTGATAATCAAAGCATAAGATATTGCCAGTGATTTCTAGATTACCTAATGATGATTGAATGAAGTAACGGTCATGGACAGACCAGAATTTCTTTCTAATGAAAGCGACTTGATTGCCGTCCTTATCATAGACCATGGCTTTTCTTACAAAGAAAGCCCAGAATTTGTTTCTAATTGTATAAATGAGATTGCCTTGCATATCTTGAAGGAATTTCTTTCTGGTAACTGTCCAGAATTTACCTTTGACATAGAAGACATCTTTTTCATTAACGTCTTTAACTGTGGAGCCACCTCTTAAAGAGATCCACTTATTTCTAATACTTACTTGTTGCATAGAAAATAATTCCTTTCACTTATTAAATATACAAACGTATTTATTAATGCAGGATTATTATAAAGTATTTCATCTTTAGATGGAATAATTATCTTTTGTTCGCACTGTTGTAGGAGATAATTGCGCCAACGAATTGATCAATTAATTGGTGATTGTTTGGCATTAATAACATAACCGCCAAGATGATAAGAGGTAGATGCATAAGATACATCGCTACCGCTTAAATGATGAGTGTAATTCTACTAGCTTTCATAATATTTTGTCCGGGTTTACCTACTATTTTCACTACTGGATAACAAGGCTTTCATAGAAATAGAAAACAAATATAATAATTTATAGCAGAATCTCTCATTTATATCGTCTTAATAGGTGAGAGGCAAAAGTATGAATAAAAAATTACGTTATACCCCATTACTGTTATTAGCGCCATTATTGATGGCTAACGCTCCAGCGCCGCAACCTTATTTTGATTATTATGACAACGTGCAAGTGAGCATTGTTTCGCAAAACAAAAAAGGATCAGAACAATATGGCTATAGATATGATTATGTTTTTGAAGTAACAAATAAAGGGGATTGCTATATTACTGTTGGTTTTGGAGAAGCTCAATGCACTTTCTATACTAGAGAAGGTGGCTCTCAAAGACTTATAGGCGGTCCAATGGTTGACAATTTATTTAATAATGAAGCCACTGCGCCTGGACAAACCAGGCAATACAAAATCACTGATGAAACAAGTGATTTCTCTACTTACGATTTAAGCAAATTTGGATGTTTTGCTCTAACAATTAGGGATGATAATGTGACTTATGAAAATGCTTCTGTCACACGCAAGGACGATAAAGAATACCAATTAAATATCAAAAAAATCACCGGCAAAGGTGATTACTATTACTATGGTGTCGTTGACGTCACATATAAAGGCAATGATTATTCCTTTGTCATTAGGGGCGATAAAGAAAATGATTTCGGTACTACATCTGTCTTAGATTTAGACCAATTAGAAATCAAAGACATTAAGTTCTTCCGAAGCCAATACAATACTTATAAGCCAAAACTACATCCTGAAGAAGTCATGATGTATGTTGTGGCGATTGGTACCATTGTTCTCATGGTTTCAGCGGTTGCCGCTGCAATTGTTGTCCCGATTGTTATCGTTAAGAGAAGAAAGAAAAAGGCAGATAAATAGTATGAATAAAAGCATAGCTTTATTAGGCTTATTAATTGGTGCGCCATTTTTAATGGCGAACTCTCCTGCCCCTTTTGCATACACCGATACTTATGAGGAAGTGACTGTTTCTAACTTCTCTGAAGCTGGTAACTTCATATTCTTCGATTTAACTAATACTGGTGATAAATACGTTTGTGAAGGCGACACAATGGCGCCTATTTATGGCTATTTGTTAAGAGATGATGGTTATGAATACGTATGTAGATGCAACCCAGTTGACCACTTATTTGAGAATCAAGGATTAGCGCCTGGAATGACTGAACGTTACTTCTTCGAATTTGATGGTGTTATCGATTATTCTCGTATCACTGGATTTAAAACAGACGCACTTAGAATCAGGGATGAAAATGTCACCTATAGTAACCCAACTTTTACAAAAACAGGTGACAGGGTGTATACTTTCAACGCTGAAATTACGGGAAAAGGTGATTATTATTACACCACCGTTATTGATGTGACTTATGATGAAAAAGACTACTGTTTCTCATATTCTGATTGGCACAGCAATGCCAATAGAATAGAAACTAATAAAGAGTTAGATTTAGATAAGTTTGAGATTAAAGACGTTAAGTTCTTCCGTAGTTCTTACAATACCTATAAAGGTTCAAACAACGAAGACCATGGTCAACATCAAATGGATCATTCAAGCAATTATGTCGCTGGTCAAGGCAAGAACAACAATAACAATGGTAACAATAGTAACGGAGGTGTCTATGGTAAGGTCGCTGTTGATCTGGCTGTGCCCACTACTGTGGTCTTGATTATCGTTGGAGCGATTGTTGTTATGGTGGCGCCAATTATCATCACAATTGTGGTATCAAATAAAAAGAGGAAGAAATAATCCTCTTAAATAAAAGACGACCTAAATGGTCGTTTTTTAATAAAGCTTTTCTTTGGAAATGCTATATTCGCCCTTTTGAATCTTTTCTAATAATTCATCATAGGAAAGAGGCTTACCGTATAGATAACCTTGCAAACGGCCGCAGCTTGCTTCTTCTAAGAAAGCAGCTTGCTCATCAGTTTCAACACCTTCACAAAGTGTCTTCATACCAATTTGGTCCGCAAGGGAGATGACTGATTTAATTAAAGCTTTGGCTTTTTCATTGCCATTAAATCCCACGAGGAAAGCCATATCAAGTTTTAAGACATCAAAGTCAAAATCTTTTAAGACGTTGAATGAAGAATAACCACTACCGAAGTCATCGAGCCAGGTGGCAAATCCTTTAGCGTGCAATCTATTAATTGTGTTCTTTAATAAATCAACTTCGTTTGTTAAAGCACTTTCAGTGATTTCAACGTGTAATAATTCATGTGGAACTTGATATTGTTCAACAATCTCATTAACAACTTCCACGATGTCAATAACACCAAAGTCTGCTCTAGAGAAGTTAATAGAGACTGGTAAGACTGGTAAACCCTTATCCATATTATGACGAATGTCAGCACAGACGATTCTTAAGATTTCTTTATCTAATTTATAGATAAGTTGGTTGTTTTCTAAGACTGGAATAAATTTACCAGGAGAGAGGAAACCATATTTAGGATCAATCCATCTCGCTAATGCTTCAACACCACAAAGTGTTCTACCTTTAGACCAAACAACTGGTTGATAATATGCTTTTAAGTAGCCATTCTTAATGGCTTCATCAATATGAGTGACGATGTATTGATTCATTAAATAGTTATCGTGCATCTTATCATCGTAGAAGAGGATGATTTTTGTAGTAGGCATGCGCTTAAGTTCTGCATATGCGTAGCGGGCCTTTTCAACGGCATAGTGAGGATCTTCTCTTGGGTCATAGACTTCCGCTGCACCAACTTTAATACTAGGTTTAATTTCTGGATCTTGGTCTTCCACTCGTCTAGCCACCTCAAAGATTTTATCTTGGACTTTTAAGTTAATGGTGAAAACAACAAAGTGGTCATCAGATTGACGGGTGATTAATGAATTCTCATTAAAGACATCGGAAATAATCTGACCAACTGTCTTTAAGAACTCATTACCTTTTTTAAAACCTTTTTGGTCGTTATAGACTTTGAAGTTTGTGATGTTAATAAATAGATAGACACTATTACCACGTTCAATTTTATATTCAGCGATTTTTTCTCTAACTTGTAAGGTGAAATATTCAAAAGACAATAAGCCAGTGATTTTATCTTTAGTGGCTAGTTCTTCAAGTTCTTCGTCTTTATTAGCCTCAGACATACGTTGGTTATAAATCGATACCGCGACCATCGCAATAGAAATAAAGAACGTGATGTAGTTGAGTTGGTCACCTTCAGGGAAGACCTTCTTGCCTAAACTAGTCGCTCCGCTAAGAGCAAAATAGAAGCCTAAGAATAAGGATCCTAAAATACCAATGGAAATCATTGGGTTCCAGATTAATAAACAGCCAATGTAGATGGTGAACATTAAGAAACAAATGATTTCTTTGTTCTTATCGTCATTTATAAGGACATTTTTTATAATGTCATTGCCGTTTTTATCAACACTAACAACAACGTTTTGATAAACTGTTGAACTAATGAAGTCTCCGTAGGAGACCATAATGCCAAACATCAAACAAACAAGAGCAAACAAAGAAATAACCATGACGGAACTGATTGATGCTCTCCTACCACCTCTATAACGGTAAATTGAAGAGAAAATAATTCCGATATCAAATAGGACTACAGCTATATAGAATAATAATCTAAATAAACTACGTATTACTTTGGCCTGGTCAGGATTGGAAAAGTTGATAGTTCCGAGTTTAAACTCAAGAGGTAAGAAGCAACAAAGAATAAGAGACAAACCCGCAAAAACAATTGGAATAACCATTTGTTTGATGGATTTTTTCTTATTGATGTATTGGATGGAATACCATAGCATAGCCGCACCAAATGACATCATTAAGAAATATAGTGATGTGTTGCTGAAAATGGTTTCAAACCAGTTGAAAGTGTTGCTTGCATCATTTAGTTGCGGAACGACATATTTATGAGTTTGTCTTAAGACAAGCCATATTTCCAATACGAAAATAACCGCAGACATAAAGATCGCTGATCTCATGTTTGCTTCGTTTAAATAGTTCTTAACGTATTTTGATTTTTTGCGTAAACCAAAAATGTTTAAAAAACCATTCCAAATTTTAGATAGAGTTCCCATTTGTACTTTCAGTATAGCGCGTTTTTTAGCGCATATATGTGTGGGAAAATGAAAAAACAAAAAAGAATTGATAAAATGAGGAAAAAATTTTTTTAAAAATTCTTGACTAAAGCGCAACAAAAAACGGGATTATAATTAACCCCGTTATTATTTCATTTTGTTGAAAATGCCAATTAGTTCTTGAGAAGGTTAGATACTTCTATCTTCTTCACTCTGCTTGGTCTAATGAATCTTAGATGCAAGACACCATTTGGAAACATCAATTGTTCAAAGCTGTCTAATTGAATTTTCGGAACATAGAATAACTCAACATACAATGTTTCTGAGTCCACTACTTTTTCATAGTAATATCTTACATAGCCCAATTTCTTAAGATCATCTTTTTCATCAGTTAAATCAGATAATGTGAAATCGATGCTTTCTAGATATGTGCGGTACGCTATAACTTGATCACCTGCTAGATAATCTTCATAGAAGACTGTTTGTGGCTTTTCTTGATAGTTACTCACGTATGATTCATGGGCATAACTTGTACCTGTAGGTGCGGCTATATCACAGCCAAACATCTCATTAAGAGCGGTCTTGATATCGCTTGGGAATTCATTAGTGACTTCTAGTCTAGGAGCGTTCGCTAAATAGGTGACCACTTTTTCATCAGTGGTTGTTCCTAAATCTTTGATTAAGAAACTCATCTTGAATTCGCCGTACTCATTTGACTTAGCAATTGTTTCATATGTCGCTGATAAACCATCTTCAGCGATTGTTAGTGTGCTTTTAAATGTATCACTACCTTCAGCAAGAATGCCTTGACCGTCTAACTCAGCGATAATGACACTGACATCTTTTTCAGTGGATGTGTAGACATAGTCTTTGTTGGTCTTTTTCCAACTAGATTTGACGAAGAACAAATCATAGGTGGTATAAAAGAACTCGCACATATCAAGGTCTTTATTGACGGTTTTACATCTATCGATATCAAGGCCACTTTCAGTGACATTGAAATGATAAATGCCTTGATCAAGATAATGACAGTATCCATCATCACCCTTACTAGCGAAATCACCATAGTAATGATTCACAAGAATCTTGCCATCAATGAACTTCTCTTCAATATAGCTTTCATCCACGATTGTGGAATTCTTTAGCGCTAGTCTTTCATGGAATTGTTCAAAGATTTCACTTGGCGTAGGTGGAAGAACACTACTAGAGGAACTTGAGGAACTACTAGAAAAGATACTTGAGGAACTAGAAGAACTACTTGAACTACTGCTTGAAGAGGAACTAGAGGAAGAAGTTGAAGAACTGCTTACACTAGATTCACTGCTAGAAGTAGATGAAATCGAACTAGTGGTTGACTCTACACTAGAAGTAGAAGAAACACTATTACCACTGCTGCCCAAAACAGGGTTTGAGCAAGCAGTAAGTACTAATAATGAAATTAATGGCAATAGTTTTTTCATATTAAAGGTCTTTATAAACGATATTAATTGATGTTCCTAAGGAACCAACAGTAATGTATTTGGTTTCGAGAGTGAGTTTGGCACTCCATTCAGTCACTTTAGTAAAGCCTGCATTAACGCACGCTTGAGTGATGGCTTTACGATAATCATTAGAGAATGATTTGCTTCCATCTGTTAACTTAATCTTTAAGTTTGTTCCAGAGCTAAGTGTTCCTTCATCGAAGAGACCACTGTATTCTTGGTCGTAAACGTATGGAATGATAGCGGCTAATTCTTCACCTAATAAGGTCACCATTTTTGCGTAGATAGCTGGTGATTCTTCAGCCCAAGTTGTTGGCTTTGGTGCTTCTTTGAGTGTGGCTAATTTGGCAACTAAGTCTTTTTCAAAGACACTTGTCAAGCCAGTTGTACCAAACATGAAGAGGTTAGCATATTGGGCTAATGTTTGGCCTTCGCCATATTGGAACTTGATGCTACTGATGGTGTTGTTATAGACATTGAACTTGACTGTACCATTCATAGCGTAGTCTTTCCAATAGAAGGCATCGAATAAACCTGAACCACCATTTAAGACGCCTTGTTTGAAAACGATATTACCATCTTCATCAAATTGCATGGTTTCTGGAGCGATGTTAAAGCCTAATAAGGAGGCTAATGTTTGGCCTTCTGTCATTTCGACATCTTTAACTAATCTTGCGGTAGCGACATCGTCATCTGTGGTATCGGTTGTAGCTTGACCAGCGTTTTCAGCGGTGAATTCAATCACACCATCGTCTAACATGTGATAGCCACGATATGTTGTAACTTTGTCTTTGTATTCTTTGATTAAGATGGTCTTTTCTGTGACCTTGATGGTGATTAAATCACTTGGTGAATAGTGATCGCCAATCATTAATGTGTAGTTAGCACCAGCTTCATTTAAATCATCAAAATAAGCTTTGATCTTAACTGTATCAGCATCCGCTTCAAATGGCGCTGGAGCAACGATTTCTTCATATTCTAAGACTTGGATTTCAAAGGTGTATTTGCCGTATTGATAGACTGGGTTATCTTCTGTACCAACGTTATAGAGTTGGTTAGCTGTTTCGCAGACGAAGGAAACAACTTTACCGTTTTCTTCTTTAGCGGTGATATAGGAAATAGCGTTATCACCAATGTTAGCCCAGGCTAAGTATTTAGCAATAGCATCAGAACTATAACCCATATATGAGTATGTATGAGCGGTTGTTTGTCTGAAATCACTTAATGTTAAAGTGGCAAATGGGAAAGTAAATGAATCCCATTCACCATAGTTTGTTCTGACAACTTGGTTGTCTGGGCCAATACCAACATAGTTGGCGTAGCCGTTTTCATCTTTTTCGTAGAAGTTATGATAGGTTGTGCCTCTCACTTCTTTATCTTCGATTAAGTATTTTTCATTGAAGTGATATTCGCTTGTACCTAAGGTTTGTGTGTCTTCACCAATGGTTTGTTTAATTGTGGCTTTGATGTGCGCTTTTGTGAGCATGAAGGAAGAAGCGACTTCTTCACTCATACCTGTTTCACTGACGGCAACATTTTTGAAAGCTTCGTCTAAGACTGGAGCAACTGTTCTACCAACTTCAGAGAATGTGATATAACCAAAAGCATTTGTGTTTGTTTCATCAATTTGGTTTGTGCTTGGATCGACGTAGATGATTCTAGCGGCTAAATCGAAGTTATTATTGAAGCTGAATTCAATCATATCAGCATATAAAACATATTCAGAACCAACGATGCACGCCATAGCGGTGATAGTATTTTTATCGGCTGTGTAGAAGACACCATTGTCTTCAGTTAATTCTAAAGCATCGACATCGACGTAATATAAGCCATCTGTATCATATAAATCAGTAGCGATATTGACGTCACCGTTACTATCTTGATAAAGGACATCGTTACCAATGATGAGTTCATTGTTCACTAATTTAATGTAGTGAGCGACTTTATCAAATTTAGTATTTGGGATGATGTTGGTGAATAAGGCTTGGCCTTCATTCGCTTGAGAATCAAAGAAGTAGTTCTCTGTTCTATAGATTTTATTTGTGCCTAATAAGTTATTAGCGGTCACGGTGAAGTTTTGTGTTTCCTTCATCGCTTTTAAGATGCCTTTAACTTTAGCGGCTGTTTTCTTGAATGTGACATTGATGGTCACAGTGCCATCGACAAAGTCGCCGTCTTTATGACCAGTAACAACGTATGTGCCTTCTTTTGTGGCAGAGAAAACACCACCATTGATTGAGGCACCTTCGGTTGTGGTATATGCAACACCTTCAACGTTAGAAGTAATTGTGACACCTTCATTAACGTCTGGATTTGTTTTATCGGCTGTTAAGACGATTTCTACTTTCTTATAGACAGTAATTGTGATTGTGCCATCGACGTAATCACCCTCCTTATGAGCGGTGACAACATATGTACCTTCTTTTGTCGCGGTGAAGACACCATTAACAATTGACGCACCTTCAGTAGTTGTATAAGTTACGCCTTCAACGTTAGAAGTAATTGTTAATTGTTCATTAACTTCCACTCTGGTTTTTTCAGCAGTTAGAACGATATCAGTTTTAACAACGACTGAACTTGTACTAGTGGTTGTACTAGAACTTGTGGAGCTTTCTTCACTGCTGCTATTGGATGTAAAAGATGTGCTATTTTCACTTGATGATGGTTTATTGCTTTGTGTTGGATTGCCGAAATCACAACCAGCGAGAGTACCCACCATTACTAAGCTTAATAACACGGTTTTGATAGATTTTTTCATACTCCGTTTCCTTTCTTCAACAGTTAAAAGACTACTCGTATGCGCGTAATAAAGCAAAAGGTATTTATAAAATTTAACTATTTTATAAGCGAAAACAGCAAAAAAGGCGGTTTTGAGATGAAAATCAATACCGCCTTAGTTATTTTTATTTATTTTTTCTTTGGCTGTTTCTTAGGTGGGATTTTATATTCTTCTTTTTTTGAACTCTCGAGTAAATCACGAAGGTTCTTACCTATCCCACTTTCCCCTGTTTCATAAGGTACGTGAATGTTTCCGAACAGCGCTGGGTTTTTCTTTGTACTAAGGATGACACGTTTGAGAATTTGTGGTTTATCAGGATTCCCCTTGTAATTAATCCTAATGAAACTCGCATCAAAGTCTAGATTTGGAAACGCTGATCTTTTTAATCTAATTAAAGGTGTTGAACCCGCTAAATCGGAATAAAACTTTTGCATGCTTAAGTCTCTTTGATCTGAAACACATATTTCAAAGCAACTACCATCACAGTTTCCATCGAATTCAAGCCACACATCATTAAAAGTGAAGCGCGTAAAATTAAGGCAGAAATATGAACCATTTTCCATTCTAAAATTATATTTTCCATCAACACGAGTATCCGTTGCACCAGTGGACACTCGCACACGACCATACCTATATTCCTTTTTATCGCAGTTAATGATATCTGGTAATAAAACGAATTTATCTCCATCAAGATATGATTGGAAACCAGCTAAACAATAACAAGATTCATATTCAGTGACTTCTTTTTCTGTACATTTGCCTTTGACCTTGATGACTACTGCATTGTCTCCCCTATCGAAATATGGTTTGACCATACTATATTTAAATCCATAGTATCTTTCGTCTTTTAAGACACCAGATTTATCAAGAACTTTTCCTGGATTGTCAATACTGGATAAGTAGACGGTACATTCGTCTTGGTTTGTTTTACAAAATCCCATCTCTTTTGCTTTTTCAGCGTTCTTGTCAAGCCATACGCTTCTTTTAGCGCCACCTGGTTCCCAGTTAACTTCAAACAAATCATACTCTTCAACTATTCTTGAAGTCCTAATATTATGTGGTGCGATGCCATTCATTGTTAAGAGGAGCTTCATGTTTTCTTTATCTTCTGGATGGCGAGAGCAAAGAGACCCTACCAAATAGAACAAATTAATCTTTTTGAGTTTCCTGATAACATCAAACAATTGCTCATCTGAATATAGGATTCTATCAAATGGGTCTAAAGGAGCTTGCCACATAAGGTCATCGCTTGGAATTTTCGCTTGGCTTCTTTCCTCGGAAAGATTGTCTGTTAAATCGTACAAGAAAGAAGCGATGCTTCTTTCATTTGCCTCGCCATCCACATCTTTTTGAGTGTCCATGTGTTCAAATTGATATCCCAGAGTAATCCTGCCAAAAAGTTTTTTGTTAACATCGTATACTCTATTAGCAAAATAATCCGCGAACGCTTCGACAAAGGCAGCATTCATTCCTCTTTCTTTACTAGTGTTAACAGTAAAATCCATATCGTTATTATGTTGCATGCCAGAATCATTCTGAGATGCCGGCCAAGCTTTGTCTTGCAAAATGTGTGCATATTCATGGAAAACCACAAACAAGACCCTAGACCAATCACATTCAATGATACGAATCATTCCTGAACCAGCGTTTGATGATGGTGTGCTCTTTTCTGTATATGGGTAAATGATATCTGCTTTTGGTGGTTTATAGTTATAATTCTTGTCTATAAAAGTTTCGGCAATATGCAGCGCGTATGCTATAAAAACTCTTCTACTTACATCATCAAAGTCGTAACTAAAAGTTATTTCATCAATCGTGGTATCGCCACTACATTTCGTAAATGTAGTTAACATGCCATAATTATGACAGCTCGTGGATCTTTTTCTCCAAAAAACATCACACCGTTCTGTTCTTGAATAAACGATTGTTTCAAAAGTTGTGTCTTTGTCAAAAACATAATATCTGTTTTTTCTATGAACTGCGAACATGCGACCATTTTCATCCAAATAGCCATCTCCTATCAATTTGCGTTTTTTTCCTCTGCGATAATAGATTTCGGTATAAAGCCCTATTAAAGGATGACGAATTACCTTTTCTTTGGTTTCTTTGTCATTAATCCAAAAAACACTAATGTTAAATACAGCGTTGTCGCCCATAAAAAATCCCCTTATTATAAATTATTGTTTTGAAATGATGTTTATAACAAAAAGATAAGGTCTAGACTGACTTTATACAACTTTTATTGTTTTCAAACGATACAGATATTAAAAATAGTAAAAGATAATAAAAAGATAGCCCTAATGGGACTATTCTTTAAAAACCATTCTTAGAGGAGAAGTGAGACTCCGATAAGGCCGGTAAATAAGAAGCATGTTCCTATAACAGCGCATGCGATAATGCACACAAGCGACAGTACACGAGCGATGATATAGTAGGCTCTATACTTTCCAACGATTTCCGCTCTATTGACACCTTTAAGCATGGATAAGGCCACTGATCCGACAACGATTGGGCCAACAATGCATCCACCTATTATGAGAAGAACTGTAATAAAGTCAGATGGAATAGATAATGAAGTGAACCAACTGAAATAACAATAAACAATAAGAAATGCGCTAGAAATGCCATCAGCAACGATAGCGGTAATAAACGCGTTTTGTACGCGACGTTGACTTTCAGTAATCATATATAATGCTCCTTGATTGTTTTCTCACTAATTAGACGTGGTAAATAACCATAACTGGTGAACTTACTCGGCAATTGAATTACCGAGCATCTTGGTCATGAATCGATTTATTAAGGTGATCAACTCATTTCCTATTGGGTAGTTCCTACCCGATATCCCTATATTACCAGATTTACCAT
>CAMZGG010000022.1 GCA_947306345.1 uncultured Caryophanales bacterium | reverse complement strand
AAGTCATTTGTCTTAATGGAAGTTTGACATCATAGTTAATTGTGGCTTTAAAGATGTCTTTAATGAGTTCTTCCATCAACGCTAAAAATTGATTTTGATCTAAGAAACTTGTTTCAACGTCAATTTGGGTGAAATCTGGTTGACGGTCGGCTCTTAAGTCTTCGTCTCTGAAACATCTCGCGATTTGATAATATCTTTCAAAACCCGCGACCATAAGGAGTTGTTTAAACATTTGTGGGCTTTGTGGCAAAGCATAGAATTGACCTTTATGCACACGGGAAGGCACTAAATACTCTTTGGCACCTTCAGGTGAGGAGGCACAGAGCATTGGTGTTTCAATTTCAATGAAGTGATGACGATGCATAAAACTATGTGTGGTCATCTTGATTGTGTCACGCACGTCGAAGTAATGTTGCATACAAGGACGACGTAAGTCGAGATAACGATATTTTAATCTGGTGTCTTCTAAGGCGTCTGTTTCATCAGCGATGATTAAAGGTGTGGTTTTCGCGGTGTTTAGTAAAACTACTTCACTAGCGATAACTTCAATTTCACCACTTTTGAGTTTTGGATTAGCGACCGCTCTTTTGGCGACTTCGCCTTTCACTTGAATGACGTATTCGTTTCTGACATCAGGAATTTCTACGTTGTCGTTAACGACGATTTGAATTAAACCAAAGCGATCTCTTAAATCGATAAAGAGTAAAGATCCGAGGTTTCTTCTTTTGCTGACCCAACCAATAAGGGTGACCTTTTCACCAACATTGGCCAGGCCAAGTTCATTGCTGTAATGGCTTCTTTCCATAATACTACCTACCTTTGTGATTAATCACAAAATTCTTCACCCATTTCAGTAGAAATGGTTTCTATTAATTTCTCTAGTTCACAACTCTTTTGTTCAGTTGTTTCTAGATTTTTAATAACAACTTGTTGTTTGCTAACCTCATCTTCACCGATGATGATAGCGAACTTCGCGCCTTTACGTTCAGCGCGCTTGAACATGTTACCGAGTTTGACATCTTCGAAACAGACATCAGTGCGGTAGCCAGATAATCTAAGTTCAGAGGCGACTTGTTGGGCCATGGTTTTTGCGGCTTCACCAAGAGGCATGACATATAATTCAACACATGTGTTGATGTTATCTGGTAAAAGTTCATCGTCTTTTAAGACGGAATATAATCTTTCAACACCGAATGAGAAGCCCACACCAGCGGCATCTGGACCACCGATTTCTTTAACGAGCTTATCGTAATGACCACCTGCGCCAATCGCGCCGTAGTCATTGCCGTTTTTGGAAACATAATGGAATTCAAAGACGGTTTCAGCATAGTAATCTAAGCCTCTCACTAAAGTGTCATCCACTTCGTAAGGAATATCTAAGGCATCTAATAATTCTAAGACTCTCGCGAATCTAGCTCTAGCGGCATCGCTTAAGTAATCTTTCATCTTAGGCGCGCCTTTAACGATTTCTTGGTCTTCTGGGACTTTACAGTCAAGAATTCTCAATGGGTTGAGTTCATAACGAGAGTGACAGTCTGGGCACATCTTATCTAAGTGTTTAGCGAAGTATGCCTTGAGTGCTTCCTTATACGCATTACGTGAGGCGTCATCGCCTAGTGTATTAATAGCGATTTTAACGTTTTCTAAGTTCAAAGAACTTAAGATTGTATACGCTAAAGTGATGGTTTCAACATCGATTTCAGGAGTGCTGTTACCCACTGCTTCCACACCGAATTGGTTGAACTGTCTATATCTACCAAGTTGAGGTCTTTCATAACGGAAGACTGGACCACAGTAATAAACCTTATATGGAAGTTCATTTGTGGCTAATAACTTGTTTTGCACGATTAAACGCATAATGCCCGCGGTAAATTCTGGGCGCAAGGTGATGGAACGATCAGCTTTATCGTTGAAGGTGTACATTTCCTTACGGACGATATCACTACCTTCACCAACTCCACGAACAAAGAGTTCGCTATGTTCCATAACAGGAGGTCTAACTTCGTTATAAGCGAATAATTCACAAATTTGTTTTAAAACATTTTCGATATAAGCGAAACCATTAGCTTCTTCGCCAATGATGTCGTGAGTACCTTTAACATTGTTTGTTAACATATCTTTTCTCCTTAATGAATGACACGATCAATACGATAAACGCCAGTAATACCTTTTAGCAAAACAAAGATATCATGCAGACGTTTAGCATCGCTAACCATGATAGTCGCGCTAATTGTTGCGGATAAGTTTTGGCTATTGCTACGAGCGTGGATATTGTTTAATCCCACTTTCGCGTTTTGGAACACTGCCATCACATCCATCAATAAGTTGTTTCTATCACTGGCTTCGATGATGATATCCACAGGATAAGTGGCGAATTCAATATCGTCTCTCCAATAGACATCAATCAATCTTTCTTTTTCGTTAGCGATATTTGGGCAGTTCTTTCTATGCACGGATATGCCCTTACCACGTGTAATATAGCCGACAATGTCGTCTCCTGGGACTGGTGTGCAGCAATTTGCTAGAGCAATGGCAATCTTACCAGCGCCTTTAATATAGACAGGACAATGGTCGTTTTTATCAGTTTTACGTTTTGTGAAGTTAACTTCTAAGTTCACTGGACGTTTAATCTTGAGGAAGTCGATAAGCGCACTGGCGGTTGGTTTTCTTCCAGAGACACCGATAAATAATGATTCAACATCTTGGAAATTGTAGTAATCCAAGACTTTATCACTATCGAGAAGCTTCATCATCTCGTCTTCTTCCACACCACGTTCATGGAAAGCATCGATACAACTTTGCTTACCTTTAGCGATTCTGTCTTCTCTCATCATCTCAGCGTTTTTCTTAGCAATGAATTTCTTAATCGCAGTTTTAGCCGAGCTAGACGCAACGAAGTCTAACCATCCTTCACTTGGAACAGAGTTCTTGCTGGTCTTGATTTCCACCATGTCACCAGTTTTAAGAACGGTGTTAAGAGGCACCATCACGCCGTTGACGAGAGCGCCTACGCATTGGTCACCCACTTTTGTGTGAATTCTATACGCGAAGTCCACAGGCGTAGACTCGCTTGGGAGTTCCACGACCTTACCTTTTGGGGTAAACACATAGATATGTGATTCGAAGATATCACGGTTGAGATTGTCCATATATTCAGAGGCGTTATCGTTTTCCGATTCGCTTGATAAGGAGACGAATTCTCTAAACCAGTGAAGTTTATTTTCGATTTCTTTTTGTTCTTGTTGTGAGTTATAGACACCTTCTTTGTAAGCCCAGTGCGCAGCGATGCCAGTTTCGGCAATGCTATCCATCTCTTTAGTTCTAATCTGGACTTCGTAGAAGTTACCATCACCACCGACGATTGTGGTGTGTAGTGATTGATACATATTTGGTTTAGGCATCGCGATGTAATCTTTAAATCTACCAGGAACTGGCTTATACATCTGATGGATTAAACCAAGGATTTCATAACATTCAATTTCAGTTTCAGTAATAATACGTAACGCTAAAATGTCGTAGATTTCTTCGAAAGGATGGCCTTTGACGTACATCTTACGATAAATAGAGTTAATGGATTTGACACGAGAAGATATTTCGAAAGGAATCTTCTTTTCAAATAAGACATCGGCTATTCTTTTCTTTAAACCATCAAGTGACTTTTGTAAAATCTTAGTCTTTTTACTAAGTAAACGCTTGATTTCAGCGAATTTTTCCGGTTCGAGATAAGAAATACATAAGTCTTCCATTTCGCCTTTAATGATGTCTAAACCTAGACGTTCAGCGATAGGCGCAAAGACTTCCATTGTTTCTTTACAGATAGCGATTTGTCTTTCTCTAGATAAAGCGCCTAATGTTCTTAAGTTGTGTAATCTATCAGCGAGTTTGATTAAGATAACGCGGATATCTTTGGCCATGCCAATAAAGATTTTACGGTGATCTTCCGCTTCAAACTCTTCACTAGTAATCTTTGATAATTTTAAACGTTGAATCTTTGTTAAAGCATCGACGATACGAGCGACTTCTTCGCCCCATCTCTTCTTGATATCTTCAACAGTGACATCTGTGTCTTCGACAACGTCATGTAAAAGACCAGCAATAATGGTATTAGGACCAGATTGAAGACTCGCTAGGATATAAGCGACTTCGATAAGGTGATGATAATATGGTTCACCAGACTTTCTGGTTTGGCCTTGGTGCTTTTCAATAATAAAATTATATGCCTCTTCGATTCTTCTTCTGTCCTCAGGAGAAGAGATGTAAAGCATATAGATATCTTCTACTTCTTGAAAAGTGTGAAGTGGGTAGCCACCATTAACGGGAGGTTTCTTGTTTTCCATACCTAATATCTTAAATCATTTCCTTTAATTTTCAAAAGAAAATAAAGAAAACTTATTAATAAAGGGGTATTAGACTAGTCGTTAGAAAACTGTAAAAGATAAAGCTTGTGGTAATAGCCTTTTTGCTTGAGCAAGGATTGATGTGTACCCTTTTCAATCACTTCACCTTTATTTAAGACGATGATTTGATCAGCGTTTTGAATAGTCGATAATCTATGAGCCACGACAAGCATTGTGCCGATATTTTTAATCTTTTCTAAAGAATCTTGGATGAGTTTTTCAGTTTCAGTGTCGATATTCGCTGTAGCCTCATCAAGAATAAGGATTTGTGGCTTATGTAGAACAGTTCTCGCAAATGAAAGAAGTTGTCTTTGACCTTGGGAGAAATTCTCGCCTTTTTCTAAGACTTCAGTGTCTAAGCCATTTTCTAATTTGCTAATGAACTTATCAGCGTTCACGTATTCACACACTTTATTAATTTCTTCGTCAGAGAATTCTTCATCATGAAGGGTAATATTATTACGAATTGTACCAGTGAAAAGGAAAACGTCTTGGAGCATTTGTCCTACCGCTTTTCTTAAGGAATGAATCTCGATATCGTTAATATCCACTCCATCAAGGAGAATTTGACCTTTTTGAATTTGGAAATTTCTCACTATCAAAGATAGAATCGTTGTTTTACCAGCGCCAGTAGCGCCCACAAATGCCACTGTTTGACGTGGTTCGATAACAAATGAGACATTCTTAAGAATCCATTCATCTGGTTCATAGGCAAACCACACATTCTTAAATTCAATGCGGCCTTCAAAGTGATCCATGACAATTGGATTTGGCTTATCTACGACTTCTGGAGGCACATCAAGAAGGTTAAATAATCTCTCACTAGATGATGTGGCTTTTTGAATTTGATTAATCTGGTCAGCAATGTTTTGGACTGGGTTAAAGAACTTACTTAAATAGAGATAGAAGGCCACTATTGTGCCGGCTCCTAAGGCAAGTTTAATACCGACGAAGAACGTTACTGCTAACGCGGAGAAATAGACAAACGTAATAAATGGACGATAAATGGCAAATGCCATTAAGACTTTAAACTTTGTACTTCTTAATTGTTTATTCTTGACGTTAAATTCGTTCTCTTTGCGCTTCTGTTGATTAAAGATTTGAATAATCTTCATACCAGATAGATTCTCGTTAAGGAACGTGTTCATATCGGATGTATATTGCCTTTCCTTACGGAATAACTTAGTAACAACGTTTCTAAAGATGAGGGAAGCCACAAAGACAACCGCGACGAAAGCGAGAAGCACTAAGGAGAGTTTCCAAGATAAGGTAATCATGATAATATAGACACCAATAATGGTCAAAATGTTACGTAGTAACATGACTAACACATTAGTGAACAAATCACTCATTGATGTTGTATAGTTAGCAACTCTAGTGACTAAGGAACCCACTGGCATCATATTAAACTGGTTCTGAGACATGTTTTCAATGTGCGTGAAAACTTCCATCCTGAGCTTGTAAACAATTCTTTGGCCAGCCTTTTGTAAGATCATGCTTTCAAAGTAGATAAGAGTTTGAGAGACGATACTTAAACCAAGCCAACCGAATGATAGGCCTAAGATATAACTAAGTGGCGTATTGATGTCTACAATCCAGTCGGTAAACCATTTAATGAATAATGGTAAAACGATATCACTACCGACATTTAATAAAATTAAGAAGAAGGCGAAAGCAAAAGCTTTCCATTCTGGAATGACGTAATGGCCAATGCGTTTCATCATTACTTTAAAAGGAATCTTTTTATCGCCAAAAAGCTTCTCATTATCGTCGTTCATTAGCTATTACCTCCTTCCACTTCTTTTTCGAGTTCTTGAAGCTTCACCATCTTTTGATAGGTTGGTGAAATCTTTAATAAGTTACGAGGTGTGTCAAAAGCTTCGACTTCACCATCGTTTAAAACAATAATTTTATCTAAGTGTGAAACAGTCGAAATACGAGAAGCCACCACTAAAGTGGTCTTGCCTTTTCTTTCGGTTGTAATATTACGTAAAATTGTTTCTTCTGTTTTAGTGTCGACCGCACTAACGGAGTCATCAAGGATTAAGATAGGTGCGTTCTTCACATAGGCACGAGCAATAGAGATTCTTTGCTTTTGACCACCAGAAAGAGTCACGCCTCTTTCACCAGAGACTGTTTGATAGCCTTTATTAAAGCCTCTAACATCATCATCAACACCAGCGAAAATTGCGCCCATTCTAGCAGTTTCTTCGGTGCCATTATCTAAACCGAAGTTAATATTATGTTCGATGGAATCAGAGAAAAGGAAATTGTCTTGAGGGACATAAGCGATATGATCTCTAAGAGAATCGATATCTAAAGTCATGATGTCTTGACCATCAATAAACAATGTTTCAGGTTCAACGTTATAAAGCATTAATAAGACGTTAACGAGTGTGGTCTTGCCACTACCGATTTTACCAACGATACCGATGGATTCACCGGCTTTTATTTCAAGGTTAACGTTCTTAAGATTAGCGTAGTCATATGTTGGATATGAGAAACTAAAATTACGATAGGTAATGTTGCCTTTAACATCATCTAGCTTAATCGCGTTAACTGGTGATTGGACATTGATTGGGCTAGCTAAAAATGAACTTACTCTCTTTAGAGAGGCTCTACTTCTAGAATACATTGGGACAACTTGACCTAAGGCAATCATTGGCCAAATGAGAATGTCCATATATCCGATAAAGACAATCAACTTATCTGCGGTTATTTCTTCTGTAACACCAAATAAGGTAATGGCACTACCATGATTAAAAGCGTAAACAAACCAGCCGCCAAAGATGAGGGCAATAGCCATCATTAAAGCGATAATGATTTCGATAATGACATCAAAGATGACAGATAATCTCGCAAATGAGATATTTACATCAGCGTTCTTTCTTGCGACTTTAGCGAAAGCGTGGATTTCCTTTGTTTCTTTTACAAAGGCTTTAATAACACGGATGCCAGTAAAGTTTTCTTGTGAGAAATCGTATAGTTCATCGTAAGCCTTTTGTCTTTCATCCCATTTCATAGCCATGAACTTTTCATTAATGACACCCCAAATGATGATGAGGACGACTGGAATAAGGCAAATGAAAGACATGATTCTATCAAGCATAATCATCTTTACTATAGTAAGAATGGATAAAAATCCAGAGTCTACGATCATGACTGTGCCCCAGCCAAGGTGATCACTAATTGTTTCTAAGTCATTAGTGAACCAGCTCATCACACTACCGACTTTCGTGTCGTGATAGTATTGTCTAGGCAAAGCTTCAGCTTTTAAAAACATCTTATGACGGAGATCCGCTTCGATACGGAAAGAAGCATTAAATAATGTGATACGCCAAATAAAGCGGCCCACAAACATCCCTGCGGATACGATTAATACATATAGACCTAACGTAAAAATACGATTAGTGTCGCCGTTGTGTTCAAGGATATAAACGACTTCACCAAGGTATTCAGGAATCTTTAATTGGATGTAATCGACCGCAAGTAAAGCCAGGATGCCAATAATGAACAGCCAGCCATATTTGAGATAATAACGATTAATGTACCTTCCGAATAACATAATAAATCCCTATTGGCAAAATACTAACATATTAAAATGTTAAAACAATACCAAACGCTTTATGATTTTTATTTTTTAATAATATAAGTCAATTTTCTCGAAAATTGCACGACGTTTGCCCACTTTAATGGTAATTGCCCCAGCGGGTTCGTCTAAATGATATGAGAGAACTGTGGAAGCGACTTCTTTAGTCTCTTCGTTCACTTGTTCGTTTAATTTAATGTAGCCACCATTATTGACGGAAATCGCGACTTCATGGTCGAGATATAACTCTTCTTCGTTAAAGGTGGTTGAAATGTAATAATATGGTTTCGCCGTGATTTCAATATTTTTAATATTGCTCGCGAAATATAAGGTAATCATGCCGTCAATATAAGCGCTATCCGCACCGATAAATAATAAGCCGCTATCTTTCGTACTCACATAGTGAGGATTATCAATGCCGGTGAGTTGGTTGCCGGTATCACTAAGATAACCCATAATTTTATCTTTATCTTGGATATCGCTCTCTGAGGATGAGATATTTGTAAAAGTTAAAGTTGTCTTTGTAAGGCCACTATTATCTAAAGTGGCATTGCTCATATAAGAATATGTGATTGGTCCATTGTCATTACTTGAAACAGAACGATCTGGTCCAGCGGAATGATTGTCACCATTAGAAAAACCAATTTCTACACCGCCTTTGCAGCTAGAAAGAAGCAAAACTATTGGAAGAAGTAACAATTTGGACTTTTTCATACGCTTATTATGACACACATTATTATTTTTCGCTTTGATAAATATCACTTATTAAGAATTCCACCGTGGTCTTACCGTAATAAGTTGATAGTCTGAATGTACCAATCATATCAACAAATTGGTATTGGCTGATTTCGGTTTTTGGGAAATAGAAACCTGTTAATCTCGCGGCTTGGCCAATACTTGTTAAGATATGTTGAGCGTCACGAGAATACATCAAGGATTGGGTTCTAATGCGTGATAATTTAAACTTAGGAGATTGCCACATTTCTCCAAATGGAGAAAATGATTGAATTAAATCAAAGTTTTCACGAGTAATTTCGTTTAAATATAAATCAATCGTTTGTGGTCTTTCTTCTTTGATTTCTGTTGCGGCGGCTAGTTCATTGAAGGCCTCTTTAAACTCTTCAAAGCATTCCTTTTTAACGGAACAACCACCCGCGGATTCATGACCACCAGCGGTGAGCATGTATTTATCTAATTTGTTAAAGGCATCGACGACGTTAAATCCTTTAGGAGCGCGGCATGAGCCTTTATAGTATTCGCCGCTTGCATCAAGAGCGAAGATAATTGTTGGCTTTAAGTATTTCCTCGCAAAGTTATTAGCGATTAAACCAATCACGCCTTCTTTTTCATTGATGACGGCGATAATCGCTGGTTTACTTGTATCGATCTCTTTACTATTTTCGGTGGCAACTTTGGTCACTTCTTTTCTTTCGTTATTCACTGAATTAATCCATTCATTGTAGTTTAAAAGAAGGTTTTTGTCCTCGCTAGTGAAGAATTTAACGGTTTTAGTAAGAGAATCTTCATCCTCCACTAAACGTCCAACAGCGTTGACTTTTGGGGCGATTTTCATACCAATCGTGGTTTCAGTAAATGTTTCTTTTTCCTTTAAGATATCAATATTGAAGAATTGACCATCTTCATACTCCTCAATGACGAGTTTTAATAAGTTACGATTGTACTCTTTAATAGGCATCATATCTGACACTACGGAGATACCCGCTAAAGTGGCGAGATATTGATCAAATCTTCCAAGGCATTCTTTAGCGAACATAAACGTCACAAAACCGGCACTTGTTGGGGTGTCACCAAACTTAGAAACGGCAGGATGTAAAATGTAATCTGCCACTGGCAAAACTTCATCAGCTTGGTGATGGTCAAAGACTAAGACTTTCATGCCGTGATTCTTGCAGTATTCAATACCTTCAAAAGCGGTCACACCATTATCGACGGTAATTAATAAATCATAGCCATTTTCCACTATTTCTTCAGCGTGTTTGAGGGTTAAGCCATAACCATCGAGATAACGGCTTGGAACATAGTAGTCGACTGGATAGGAAAAATAGGAGAACATTTTGACTAAAATAGAGATGGACATAATGCCATCACAGTCATAGTCGCCATATATATAAATCTTCTTCTTTTCTTTCATCGCTTCTTTCACGACTTCGACACATTTATCGATATCTTTGAAAGAGTGACCCATGGCGAAATTCTCTTCACTCACAGGAGCTAAGAGTTTTTGATATTCGCTTTCACTAATTTGAAAGTATTTGAGAAGTCGATTGAGTAAGCTTTCCATATTCTACCTTATTATAAAATAAAGGCCGCTTATAAAGCAGCCTTTTCATTAATTAATCGTTAATGCCAATGAAGATTGCTTCTTCTGGTTCAGCAGATTTGTTAACGCGCACTGGGCGTGCTTTTTTCTTCTTGGCTTTTGGTTTAATAATCTTCACACCACTGAAGGCTTTGAAGAACACTTGCGCAAGAGGACCGAAACAGACAAGAACGATGCCTGTAGCGATGCTCACGCCTAAGATAATTGCTAAGAAGATATAGGAGACACTTGTGAACATGAAGCCGAAGAAGTTAACACCAAGGTATAAAGCCATGATGAAGGCAATGGTAATTGGTGTTGACGCTAAAGCAGTAGCTTTAATCATCATCGCGTTTCTAGCTTCAACAGAGTTGTCTCTTGTACGGTCATCGAGAATCATATCTCTTTCTTTGTTCATAAAGAGGATACCGATGGCTAAGACGAAGATCGCAACAAATGGAATGGCAACACCAGCATAGGAAGTAACTGGTAAGAATCTTAACATTGCGAATAAACCAGCACTGATGCCTGTGGCAACGAAGCTGACGATTAAGTTAGCAATACCACGGCTTAAGCGGTAACGGAGTAAGAGATATAAGGCACTGATGCCAATGCCAACACTTGTGGCAATAATAAGAGATGTAACGGATGGTTGATCAGCGTTAGTTCTAACGGAATCCTTTAAGGAAACTGAAACGTTAGCAGGAACGTTGAGGTTAGCACCACTGGCATTATTTAATTCATCAAGAGTGAAGAAGTCTTTAGCAGCGACAGGGGCTAAATCACCATATTTAACCATTTCTTCACCGGTCAACACTCTATCGAAGTCAATGCGGTAATAAGCATAGTAAACTGTGCTTGTACCACCTTTACTTGTATCGTATTTAGCGGTGTATTCATAGTTTTCAAGTTCAGTAATGTCTTTTAATGGTTGGCCATCTAATGTGGCATTATCTAAAATGGCATCAATTGTTTCTTTAACATCAGCGGTTAAGGATGTGTTGTCAGCCACTTCAGAAGTATATTCAATATAGACTTGGCTATTGCCATATGGGGAATCTGAACTATAGATTGCACCATTTTGAGTAATACCGAAGATTAACATGCAGGCGACGCTAGCGACGAATAAGGCGATAGCGGCAATACTAACTGGCTTTTTGTACTTTGTGAAGTCTTTACCAGCATTGGCGCCTTCATATTTTGGCTTGGATTCATCAAGACCATCAGCGACTTGATCGTTAGCAATATCGAATAAGTCATAACGGCCTGCTAAACCTTGTTCATTAGTGACAAGCCATTGCATGCCACGTAAGAAGATAAGATTTAATAATAAGGAAGCGACACCACCCAAGATAGAAACGACAGCGAATGATTTCATCATAACACCGCCTAATAAGTAGCAAGCAACACCAATAGCCACTAACACAGCGTGTAAGTCAACGATTGGTAAGACGGCTTTTTTAGCAGCTTCGCTGTTAGCTTTCTTAAGAGTTCTACCACGGTAGCATTCTTCTTTGAATTTGTTCATATAGACGACACCACTTAAGACACTAATTAAGCCTAAAGCGATTAAACCGACCATACCGGCAATATTGAATTCAGCGCCTAATAAGACGACGAATAATAAACCTAAGAATGTGGCGACGATAGATGTCACAGCAATACCACTAGCACCTAATCTATAGAAGTAGATGAGTAATAAGCTGATAACAGCAATAGCCACGATTGTCGCAATGAATGTTCTGCTCCAAGCAACTGTTTCGTGTGTGCCTAATTCAACTAAGTTTTCAACGAATAAGTCAGCGGTCTTGGAGAACATGAATTCAACGTGGTAATCCATTTGACCAGCATTGAGTAAGTTGACATAGTATTGAGCATTCTTGTTAGCTTTTGTTAAGCTTTCAACAGTGACTTCGTCACTTTCGTTTGTGGATGGGTGGACATAAGCTCTTAAAGCGTTTTGTTCATCATCATAGAATGGGTTAGCCGCATCAAATGTCATTAAGACTTTGCTAGCGATAGCGGCATCATATGTATCTGGAGAATTTTGATTGATCTTATCGTATGAGTAATAGTCTTCGATGTAGTCGTACCAGAGATAGAGGTAAGCATGACGTGTGGATTGTTCTTCTTCTTCGCCTTCTTCGTGTTCGTGTTCTTCTTCGACTTCACCAGTATTGTTATCACTCATTTCCTTAGCTTCTGTATAAACAGCTTGGAACATCTCGTTATCGGATTTGATTGGGATAACGATTGTTGGATAACCATTACCTAACTCACAGTAAGCTGGTTTGCTAGCATCGAGGAATTCAGTTGCTAAAGCATAAGTTTCCTTTGAGTTAGAAATCGCTAATGTAGCGTTGAATGAAAGATAGTTTTGAATGATTTCGTATTCTTGATCTGTGTCTTGAACGAAAGAAACTTTAATGGTGTCAAAACCAGAAGTTTCGACTTTATAACGGGAGATATCAGCAGTTGCTAATCTCTTCTCCATGATTTTTGCGGTTTCGTTAACAGCTTCTTTATCGGTGAATTCGTAATCTTTGTCTGGATTTCCGTCATCGTCTTTAGCATTGATACGGAAAGTTAATTCACGACCTTTTTCGAATTCGATATTACTGTTTATATTTGTAACTACGGTGGCAAATGTTGCCCCAACCATCAATAGCGAAGTAGCCGCTATGACAATATGTGACCATAATCTACGCATATTTATTCCTCCTAATACGTGTATGTGCATTCGCTCGTAAGGCGACGTCATTGAATAATATACTCTAATTACATAAGTAATTCAACATATTTATATGTATTAATCACAAAATAAAAGAACAAGACATGTCTTGTTCCATTAATTATTTTCTAATTTTAACATTATTTAAAATAATGTTGTTTGATGACCAATTTTAAGATGCTTATAAGCTTTCTCTGTGGCCACACGTCCACGAGCGGTTCTATCGATCATACCAATCTGTAAAAGATATGGTTCATAAACGTCTTCTAAGTTGTCAATTTCTTCACCAATCGCACTCGCTAAAGTATCTAAACCAACTGGTCCACCTTTGAATCTTTCAATGATGGTTTTTAAGTACTTGATATCAACATCATCAAGACCAAGTTCATCCACTTTTAAAGCACGTAATGCTTGTAAAGCATCGTTGATAGTAATATGGTCTTCACCAGCATAGTTAGCAAAGTCACGTACTCTTCTAAATAATCTATTGGCAATACGTGGCGTTCCACGTGAACGTTTAGCGATTTCTAAAGCCGCGGCATCTTCAATTGTGGTATTAAAGACTTTTGCAGTTCTTTTAACGATCGCGACACATTCATCAATGTCATAGAAATTAAGCTTTTCAGAAATACCAAATCTACTTCTTAAAGGTGCGCTTAAGTTACCCGCACGGGTGGTTGCACCGATGAGGGTGAATGGAGGTAAATCAATTGTTAAAGTTCTCGCACTTGTATCACGATTAATAACGACAGAGAATTTGAAATCTTCCATGGCGTTATATAGTGTTTCTTCCACTATTCGTGGAAGTCTATGGATTTCATCAATGAAAAGGATGTCTCCACCATCTTTATTTAAATTAGATAAAATGGCGCCTAAATCACCTGGCTTTTCAAGCGCTGGACCATTCACAAAATGGATATTAGCGTGCATCTCGTTAGCCACGACATAGGCTAATGTGGTTTTACCTAAGCCTGGAGGGCCATAGAAAAGAATATGGTCAAGTGGTTCATCTCTATGCAGAGCGGCACCAATAAAGACCTTTAAATTGGCCTTTAAGTCTTTTTGACCAACGTATTCATCAAGAGTTTGTGGTCTAAGTGACAACTCTTCTTGTGATTCGTTATTATTCTTCTTTGCGTCGAGTAATCTAGACATATTATTTCCTTAATTTAGCTAAAGCTAAGCGTAAGATTTCTTCAGGAGCGGCATCTTTTTCATTAATGGTCGCTAAGACACGGTCAATAGCGGCACCTTTGAAGCCTAATTCCTTAAGAGCGTCATACACTTCTTCGTAAACACCTGGATCACCTTTAGTGCCAGTAAGTTCACCTTTAAGATCAAGAATGATTTGTGCAGCGGCTTTGGCACCGATGCCTGGTAATTTCTTTAAGTAGGCAACGTTGTTAGAGGCAATAGCGTTTCGTACGCCATCCACTGTTGTAGCGCTTAAAGCACCGATAACAGTCTTAGGACCTAAGCCTTTAACTTTGATTAACGCTAAGAAGACTTTCTTTTCATCTAAAGATGAGAAACCAACAAGATATTGTTCATCTTCTCTCACGACGTTATAGGTGTATAAAAACACTTCTTGACCGACTTCATAATCACTAATATGGCTCACTAAAACTTGATAGCCGACATCACGAACGTCGACAATCACTGTGTCACCATCGGTCATTAAAACTCTGCCTTTTAAAGAATAAATCATAGTAATTACCTTCCTTAATTTTACAAATTAACGATGATAAATAGAACAAGAAAAAGGAGAACAGCGAGCGCGCTTAATAAACTAGAGACTAAGATAACTTCTAATTTATTAACCTTCATTATTCACCTCTATCAAACTCTTTTGGCATAGGAGTGGCCGCTCTTTTGTGTTCGCTTATTCTATGGAGATGTTGGATGCGCTTTTCAACAGCTTCATCAACTTTACCTCCTAAAATGTAGCGATCTAAATCTTTATAGGTCACGCCCATTTCATTTTCATCAGTTTGGCCTTCAAATAGACTAGCTGTTGGAGTTCTTTCTGCAAGATGATCGCTAATGCCTAGAATCTTACTTGCTTGCACCACTTCGCCTTTTAATAAATGGGCGATAGGAAGGATATCACAAGCACCATCACCATGTTTGGTGAAATAGCCTGTATATCTTTCGTCAGCGTTGTCTGTGCCAATAACTAAACCATTATATTTTTGCGCATAAGCATATAAAATGCTCATTCTAATACGCGCTTTTAAATTACCTAATGTACTTCTATCGAAATCTTGTCCGAGCTTTTTAAATGTATCAACGTAGCCTCTAAAGATTTCAGTGCCATCAACGATTTCATAGTTTAAATCTAATTGCTTCGCTAAATCTAAAGCGTCATTTTCATCCGCTTTTTGACTTTCGATTGGAAGAATTAAACATAATAAGCGGTCTTTACCAACAGCGTTTCTGGCTAAAGCCGCACATAAGGAGGAATCAACACCACCAGAAATACCAAGAATGTATTTATTGCAGTGCGCACTTTCAATATAGTCCTTTAAGAACTGTTCGATTTCTTTTAAGTATTCTTCTAATTTCATAAGTTATCTCACGTATTCAAATTCGAAGTCATCTAAGATGACAGTATCGCCATCTTCTGCGCCTCTATTTTCTAATTCGTCATCGATTCTAAGGGAACGAATCTTACTCATTAGGACCATCATACCTTCATCTGTAGAAATGTTAGTCATATGATAGAACTTGAGCATCTTTTCACCTTCAATAGACCATGTATGAGCATCGATTCTGCGAATGGTGAAGTATGGTTCTTCGTCTTCAAGAGTGTATGTCTTATGGTCAAGATCATCTTCTTTAGCGTCATAAAGTGGGAATAACGGAGTTTCTTTAAGAACTTCCGCACACTTATAGAGCAATTTATCAATATTATCTTCAGTAATAGCACTGATTGGAATAATCTCTTTACCAATTTGTTTTTCTAACTTTTTAAGCTTTTCATCAGCGCCTTCTTCATCCATCTTACTAGCGACGATGATTTGCGGGCGTTTATCTAAAGCAAAGCCATATTCTTTGAGTTCATTATTAATGATTTGGTAGTCTTCATAAGGATCTCTACCTGTTTCAGATAAGTCAATAACATGAACGATAACACGGCATCTTTCAATATGCCTAAGGAACTGCAAGCCTAAGCCTTTACCTTGGTGAGCGCCTTCAATTAATCCTGGTAAGTCCGCCATTACGAAGGAACTACCATCTTTCACAGAAACAACACCTAAGTTTGGTGTAATGGTTGTGAATGGATAATCAGCAATTTCAGGTTTAGCAGCACTAACCACACTCAAAAGTGTGCTCTTGCCAACACTTGGGAAACCGACTAAACCAACATCCGCTAAAAGCTTGAGTTCAAGGATTAATCTTTTTCTTTCACCTGGTTCACCGTTTTCGGCAATCTTAGGCACTCTATTAGTGGAACTCTTGAAGCAGGAGTTACCTCTACCACCACGACCACCTTTAGCGACTCTAATGATTTTGCCATCTTCGTTTAAGTCACCTAAGAACTCTTTGTCTTTCTCTAAATAGACAACAGTACCGACTGGAACATCGACGATGACGTCTTCTGCATATTTACCATATTGGTTTTTGATGCCGCCTTTTTCACCATCATTAGCGATGAATGTTTTACTATGACGGAAATTGAATAATGTATTGATGGTTTTGCTGGCTCTTAAAAAGATGGAACCACCACGACCACCGTTACCACCGGCAGGGCCACCTTTAGCGACATATTTTTCATGTAAAAAGGCAATGGCGCCATCGCCACCTTTACCACTTCTTACTTCAATAACTGCACGGTCAATAAACATAAAATTCTTCTTTCTTTTCTATTATATAAGAAAAGCATACAAAAAGACCACTAAAATGTGGTCTTAATGTTCTTTTTTAACAATTAGTCTTGTGGAACGACTTTCACGAGTGTTCTGTCTTTGCCAGAACGTTCATACTTCACAACACCATTACATGTGGCGAAGATGGTATCGTCTTTACCTTTTTTGGTATTGACTCCAGGATAAATTCTTGTTCCTCTTTGACGGTAGATAATGCTACCTGCATGGCACCATTGTCCATCGGCGACTTTAGCGCCAAGTCTACGACCAGCAGAATCACGTCCGTTTTTTGTGGAACCGACACCTTTTTTACTAGCAAAGAGTTGGAGATTTAATTTAAATAACATCTTTATTTCCTCTTTTCTACCGAATT